>WGAA01000001.1 GCA_015489285.1 Anaerolineae bacterium
CCCGACGGGCGCGGGGACCACGTCCTGGACGTGATCTTTCTCGGGCGGGGGAATCCGCCTCCCCCTTCGTTCCGGCGTCGTTATCGTATCACCCCGGAGGGGCCCCTCCTGGTGGAGGATACGGACCCGGCCAAGTTGCACACGCTGGACAGGGCGCTGAAGAGGCTCTACGTGCACGGCGATCTCCTGGGGGCCTGGCGCATCCTGCGCGCCTGGTGGCCTCCGCTCCCCCTCAACCCTCTGACCTTTTACGTGCGGGCTCGTACCGCCCACGCGGTCGGCCAACGCGAGCAGGCCATTTGGGACGCGTACCTGCTGACGCTGCTGTATCCCCGGACATTGTGGGCCCATCGGCTGGAGGACTGGGCGCGGGCGACGAAAGTGAGGATCCGCTGAAGGAGGACGCGCTGGTTAGATGAGCGGCCGATCGCTCCGGGCCGAAAAACCGGGAATTCGCGCTCGGTCGAAAGTCCTGTGCTACATCAAAGTACGGTTCAAACCTCCGAAGTTTGGAGTGCCCCGGCCTGACGACGTAATTCGTGATGCGTAACGTCACTCGTCATCCGTCATGCGTCAGGCGCCGGTGAGGACGTCGGCGCTGGAGGCGTATCTTGGCTCTGCAACGTGATGCGTGATGCGTAATGCGTAACTTAAAGCCGGGTTGGCGCCGTTAGATCACCCTTGTCTTCGTACCAGTCCTTTAATCGTTAATTGTCAATCGTTAATCGTTGTCTTTCCCCGCCAGCCAATTACTCGTTACTCCGTTACTCGTTAGCCAAGGATGAGCCGGGCGGTTTAGCACCCGGCGCTACTCCCCCTCCTTTTCCACCGGCTCCACCGCCTCCATGGGGACCCATTTCCCGCGCTTGTACCGTTCTTGCTCTTCGAAGTTCAACTCCTTGGGGCGAATGCCCAACCGCTTCATCGTAGCCGCGTCCCAGGCCACGCGCACCTTCGGGGGCCGGCCAAAGCGTTCGGGCTTGACGTCCAGCAGCCACCCGGTTCGCTTCACCCTCCTACCGCGCCCCCCGTCATCCGCCCCGGTATCCGAGAGCACGCGCACCCGCTGACCGATGCGCAAGGGGGTTCCCTCCAGCAGGGCCAGCCGTTCCGCGTCTTCGCTTGGGTGTGGGCTGACCATCTCCTTAGCAATGTCCACGGCGGAACGGCCCGAACGAATCCGCCGCTGCAACAACCGGATCTGCTCCTCCAGGTTTGGACGGTCAAAATCGCTGGAGAGCATGTCCCTGAGGGAGTCCAGTAAGTGAAGGGCGTTTTCGGTTTCTCCCATAGCGGCCGTTACAAGGGCTACTGCTTTTATGAAAGCGACATACTCCGTCACATGCCAGCGTTTCTTCTTCCGTAAGGGTTCCTCGTGTAGATTCCCAAGCCAGGCTTTCGCCTGTTCTATGTCCCCATCCGCCAGAGCCAGTCCGGCGAGGGTGGTGCGGGCGAAGATGTATTCAGGATGCTCCCGGCGAAGCTCTTTCAGCAAGGCAAGGGCTTCTTCCCGGTGCCCTTGATAGAGAAGAACAATGGCCAGGTTGTGTCGAGTCGTCGTGTCCTTCGGCATCATGCGCAAGGCTGTGCGAAACAGCAATTCGGCACGGCGGAACTCCCTCTGGGTCATGGCTATAGTGCCTTCTTCGGTCAAGACCTGCAGGTCCCAGGAGTCTTTCTCCTCTGGGATGTCCACGATCTCCACTTCGATCAGCTCGGGAGACACTGTTCGCCACTCGCCGCTCTGCCACACTCGCACGCTCGGCCCGCTGAAATACCGGCGGTGAAGCAGGAACTTGATCGCTTCCATGCGCAGGGCGTCCGGACCGTGAGTGCTCTGTCCGAATGCTGCCAGGATGGGATAGTATTGGGGATCATCGAGGACGGTCAGGAGACGAAATGCCAGGGTGCGCGCGTCGGGGGCGCCCCGATCCAGCCAGACAGCAAAGAGACGGGGCAGGTGCGGATGGGCCTCCATCTGCTGTCGCAGCGCGTGTTTTAAGGCCTCCCCTTTCTTCTTCAGCGTCTCCTCCAGCGCCTTCATTTCGCTCCCGTGGAAGAACGCGGGTAGATCGTACATGTCGAAGTACCAGGGAATGTGCCGTTTTTCGGGTGGGAGCAAAAAGTCGTCCAGGCAGATCCTGGCCTTCTTGTTCTCCTGTTGGAGCGCTTGCTCCCACAACCTGCGAGCCTCCCTCTCCCGTCCAAGGCGCATGTGGGCGGCCGCGGCCAGGTGGTACACCTCGCCCACCAGGCCGGTAGGATCGTATTCGAATTCCCCGGTGGCCTTTGCTTCCTCGAACGCCTTGAGCACCCGTTCATCCTCGCCCAAAAGGGCCCAGGCCACCATCTTCTGGTAACCGTGATCCAGGGTCTCCGGTGGCGTGGTCTCCAGTTCGGCCACGAACTTCTGGACGTCCTCGTCCCTCCCCAGCATGTACAGGAGCTCCACCAGCATGGCCAGCGTGTAGGCGTTCTTGACCCCGTTCTCGTACGCTTGCGTGAGCATCTGCAGCGCGTCCTCGTACTTCCGCTGCGTGGTGTAGATGGTGGCCAGGTTGTTCACCGCCGGCGCGAAGCGGGGTTCGATGCGCAGCAGTGCCTCAGCCGCGGCCACGGCGTCCTCATACCGTTGC
This sequence comes from Anaerolineae bacterium, assembly GCA_015489285.1. GTDB lineage: Bacteria > Chloroflexota > Anaerolineae > JAADDB01 > JAADDB01 > JAADDB01. Next base: position 2,637 of record WGAA01000001.1, read on the forward strand.
AGGGCCATGTAGTAGCGGACCAGCTCGTGCAGCCGCATCACCTCTCTCGCCTGCTCCACCGAGAGGTGGGGGAAATCCTGGCGCACCCGCGCGATGCTCTTGTCTATGGCTTTGGGCAGGGCCTCTACCAGTTTGTCAATCTTCGACGCGAGAGAACTGTTGGGCCACTTGCGGAGGAACTCTTGTCCCCACTCGTAGGGCAGGAACGGGCCGAACAGTTGAAGCGACGTGACGATCCGGTTATACGCGGACACATCGTCATCGGCGTTCAAGTCCAGGAGACGTTCCGAGGCCCGGAGCACGACCACAGGATCGCGCGAGTAGAGGGCAACCATCATGTCCCACACATCGGGATATTGGGGATAGCGCTCCTCGAGGGGGTGGAGGCGCCTTCTGGCCTCTTCGAGGTTGCCTCGTTCCATTAACGTCTGAATCCGGTCGAGTTCCTGGCGTAGCCGCGCGGGAAGGCGGCGTGCTCCCGTCTGCTTCCGTTTCTTTTTCCTGCCCATGATTCTCCCTTACGAAAGTCTGCCGTCCGGCAAAATCACCGGTCCTTGGATGGATTTCCAATTCCCCTCCTTTATTACCACTACCGGGGAGGAAATACAAGTTTGGCTCCACCGGAAAGGAATAAGACGTGAGTAACGAGTAATTGGCCGGCGTGAGGACAAGATTGGCGTGGTAGAAAACGATTAACGATTGACGATAAACGATTAAAGGGCCGGCGCGCACACAAGGTTATCCCTGCAGCGCCAACCCGCTCCTTAAATCACGCATTACGCATCACGGATTACGCAGAAAAGCCAAAACTCATCCCGTGATGCCAACCTACTCAAACTAGCCAACCCCTGACGCATGACGAGTGACGCATGACGTACCCGGATGTCCGGCCGGGCATTTGCCGGTAAGGGGGACGTTGCATATGCTTAAGCCGGTGCAATTCACGAAGCTGAAGGGGAAGCCGGGAATGAAGAGATGGATACAGGCACGCAGGGGGCTTTTCCTGCTCCTCCTCATCGCGTTCGCGCTGCGCGTGTGGCGGCTCGACGTACAGGACATCTGGTGGGACGAAGCGCGCAACATCGACGTGGCCCTCCGTCCCCTGGCTGCCATCCCCCTGGCCCCCGAACTGGACATCCATCCGCCCGGCTACTTCATCCTCCTGCACTTCTGGATGAGGGCGGCAGGACACACCGCGTTCGCCACCCGCTTCTTCTCGGTGTGGTTTGGCGTCCTCCTGATCCCCATCATCGTCGCCCTGCTCCGCCGGATCGGGCGGCCGCGGGCCGGGGCCGGCGCCGCGCTTTACGCCGCGCTCGCCCCGTTCCTCATCGGTGAGGCCCAGGAAACCCGCATGTACACCCTCACCTTCGCCCTCCTCACCCTGACCGCCATCGTCCTCTGGGACACCCTGCGCGAACGAACGGGCGAAAAGGGGGCCACCCCACCGGGCTGGGTCTACCTGGGACTCCTCACCGCGGCCTCCGTCCTCGTCCACTACTCCGCGGTCTTCGTGCTCATCGCCATCTACCTTTACGGACTGGTGTACCGGATGTGGGACGGGTATCGGCGAGAGGGGGGAACGCCCTCCCCG
>WGAA01000002.1 GCA_015489285.1 Anaerolineae bacterium
TCGACCTTCAGGTGCCCGGGGACTTCTCCTCCGCGGCCTTCTTCCTCGTTGCGGGGCTCATCGTCCCCCGCGGGGAGATCCTTCTGGAGGAGGTCGGGATTAACCCCACCCGGACGGGGTTGCTGGACGTGGTGCAGGAGATGGGGGGCGAGGTGACGGTGGAGCGGGTTCGGGTCGTCGGCGGGGAGCGGGTGGCGGATTTGCGCGTGCGTCCGGCCCCCTTGCGCGGCACCCGGGTGGAAGGGGATCGGGTGGTGCGCATGATCGACGAGTTTCCCATCCTTGCGGTGGCCGCAACCCAGGCCGAGGGGACGACGACGGTGCGGGACGCGCGGGAATTACGGGTCAAGGAAACGGACCGGATCGCGACGGTGGTCGAGGAGTTGCGCAAGATGGGCGCCCACATCGAGGCGTTGCCCGACGGGTTCGTGGTGGAGGGCCCCACGCCCCTCCAGGGGGCGACGGTGGATTCCCACGGGGACCATCGTCTGGCAATGGCCCTTGCCGTGGCCGGGTTGGTGGCCCGGGGGGAGACGCGCATCCTGGGGGCCCACTGCATCGCGGATTCCTATCCGGGGTTCGTGGAGACGTTGAGGGCCTTGTCCGCGTCGGGGTAGGAGGCAACTCATGGTGGACGGACGAACTCGGGTGGTCGGTATCATCGGGTGGCCGGTGGAGCATTCCTTTAGCCCCATCATGCACAACGCGGCATTTCGTGAGCGGGGGATGAACTGGATATACGTGCCGTTTCCCGTCCCCCCGGGACGCGTTCCCCAGGCGCTCGAGGGCATCCGCGCGCTGGGCATCCGGGGCGTGAACGTGACCATCCCCCACAAGGAGGCCGTCATCGCCCACCTGGATTCGCTGACCCCAGAGGCCCAGGCCGTGGGCGCGGTGAACACGGTGGTCGTGGAAGCGGACGGTCGCATGTGGGGGACGAACACGGATGCCCCCGGGTTTTGGTCCGACCTTCAGGCGCACGGGGTTTCGGTGACGGGGGAGTGGGTGCTGGTCCTGGGCGCGGGCGGGGCCGCGCGCGCGGTCGTCTACGCGCTGGCGCGCGCGGGGGCGAATGTGACCATCGCCAATCGGACCGTTGGGCGGGCAACCACGCTGGCCCATCGAATCCACCAGGTGCTCCCCCACCGTTCCTTCCGGGTGGTCGAGCTGCGGGCCGAGACGTTGGCCGAGGAGGCGCAACGTCATGTGCTCCTGGTGAACACGACGAGTGTGGGGATGTGGCCCCACGTGGAGGCTTCCCCCTGGCCGGAGGGGGTGGGGTTCGGCCGCATTCGGGTCGTTTACGATGTCATCTACCGTCCCCGGGAGACCCGTTTGTTGCGCCAGGCAGCGGCCTGGGGGTGCCGCACCATCGGCGGCCTGGGGATGCTCGTCCGCCAGGGGGCCGAGGCCTGGCGCCTGTGGACGGGGGATGTGCCCCCTGTGAAGGCTATGGAGGAGGCGGTACGTCGGGTTCTCGAGGAGTAGGGGTCATTCCCGGCTTTCCAGGGAGCCGGTGAATTCCACCTCGTCGAATCCCCCGTCCCCGTTGGGGATGAGTTGTTTGATGCGCACTTCGGCTTCGTCCAGCAGGCTCTGACAGCGGGCGGCCAGGGCCATGCCCCGCTCGTACAGGGCCAGGGCTTCGGCCAGGGAGGTGTTCCCCTCCTCCAGTTGTTGGACGATGGCTTCCAGCTCCGCGAAGGCTTCCTCGAAATCCAATTCGTCCACGGGAATCTCTTTGGCCATACCTTCCTTCCTCCGTGCAGGGTGTGTTGGGATTGGGCGGTGAGGTCATTCCTTTTCGATGTTGACGATCCAGGATTCCAGGCGTCCGTCGTGCATGTGGACCCACACGTGTTCTCCCACGTCCACGTCGGAGACGGAGGTCGCCACGCGACCGTCGGAGCGGAGGACGAGCGCGTATCCCCGGTCGAGGACGTTGCGGGGGTTCAACGCGTCCAGCCGCGCTTGCAGGCCGTTCACCCGCGTCCGGGCCAGGGCGATCCGGTTTTGCACGTGGTGTTGCAGGGCCCGGGTGAGGTCGTCCACCCGTTGTCGGGCCACCGCGATCTGGTGTTGGGGGCTCTTCAGGTGCAGGGCGCGCATCTCCCCGTTCACCTGCTGGCGGCGGCGGGCCACATATCCGAAGGCCAGCTGGAGGAGGCGTTCTCGGAGCCGGACGATTTTCTGGCCCAGCTCCCTCGCGTCGGGGACGACTGCGGCCGCGGCCGCGGAAGGGGTGGGCGCGCGCACGTCGGCCACGAAGTCGGCGATGGTGAAGTCCGTCTCGTGCCCCACGCCGCTGACGACGGGGATGGGGGAACGGGCGATGGCCCGGGCGACCCGTTCGTCGTTGAAGGCCCACAGGTCCTCCAATGAGCCCCCACCGCGGGCCACGAGGATGACGTCCACGTCTACCTGGGTGAGGGCTTCCAGCGCGGCTACGATCTGACGGGGGGCCTCTTCTCCCTGGACCTGGGTGGGGGAGAGGATGAGGTCGACGCCGGGAAAGCGGGAGCGGATGACGCGGATGATGTCCCGCAGGGCCGCGCCGTGGGGGGAGGTGACGATGCCGATGCGGCGGGGCCAGGAGGGGAGGGGGCGTTTTCGCGCTTCGTCGAAGAGGCCTTCGGCCTCCAGTTTTTTCTTCAAGGCCTCGAATTGGGCGTACAGGTCGCCGATGCCCGCTTTGCGGACGTAGTCCACGTAGAGCTGGTAGGTGCCCCGGGCTTCGTACACGCTGACGTACCCGTGGGCGAGGATGTGCTGGCCGTTCTGGGGGAGTTCGGGGAGGGCATCGGCCACGGAACGCCACATGACGCATTGCAGGGTCGCGTGGGCATCCTTGAGGCTGAAGTAGCAGTGTCCCGAGCTGTAACGGACGAAGTTGGAGACTTCCCCTTCCAACCACACGTCCCGTAATACGGCGTCGTCCTGGATGAGTCCTTTGATGTAGGCGGTAAGGTCGGAGACGGTCCAGGCGTTTACTTTGACCATCGGGCTCACTCCTCGGTCAGGGATGGGGTCTCTTTTCGGTCGGCGTTTTTCAGGAGGTGTCGGGGCAGGCGTGGACCGGAGGGGACCATTAGGGTGAGGTTTCGCGGTTCGATCCACACCCGTATGGGGGTCCGGCTGTACGGGTCCCCGTCCAGGTGGACGGGTTGGGCCGGGGTGGCCGCGATTTCGATCTTCTGGGCCCGGCGGACGATGACGTCCGGTTCTTCGAGGCGGTGGAAGACGAGGATGCCGGACATGATGCGGAGGAATTCCTGGAAGTTGGTGGCCCGGATCAGGGCCACGTCCAGGTATCCGTCGTCCATGCTGGCCTGGGGGGCAAGGCGGAGGAAGGCCGCGTAGAGTTGGGCGTTGTGGACGACGATGAGGTAGAAGGGGCCTTCCAGGACGTCCCGGTCGTCGATGCGGACGTGCCAGGTGGGAGGTTGGTAGTTCAGGGTGGTCTGGACGATGGGGAGGACGTAGGCGGCCATGCCCCAGCGGCGTTTTTCCTCCAGGTTGTATTCCACTTTGAGGGTGATGGCCGCGTCCAGGCCGGTACCGCACCAGTTGAGGAAGCGGTGGCGGTTCCCTTCCTCGTCCTCGCTTACGCCCACATCGACCCGGTACCAGGTGGATTCGATGAGTAAACGGGCGGCTTCCACGAAGGAGTTGGGCATGAAGGGGGAAGGGAGGGGGAGACCCAGGTCCCGGGCGAGGATGTTCCCCGTGCCCGCGGGGATGATCCCCAGGGCGACATCCGTTCCGGCAAGGCCATCGGCGGCCTGACCGATGCTCCCATCCCCTCCGGCCACGATGACGGCGTTGTACCCCTGGGTGACGGCGTCCCGGGCCAGGGTGCGGGTGTGGCCGGGGTATTGGCTGTGGACGTGGTGGACGTCCCATCCGTGGTCGCGCAGATACGTTTCCGCCTGTAGGATATCCGAGAGTCGGGTGCCGTTGCGAGCGCCTGGATTGATGATGAGGAGGGCTCGAATGCGTTTGGGTTTATCTACGGAAGTCATGGGTGTCGCCCCTAGCGTGTCCCTATGTGCCCGGTCGCCGCAGAAAGCAAGGCATTATAACATGAGGTCGGGGAAAGGGGGGAATTGAGGCGTCGGGCGTCGGGCGTCACACGTCACCCGTCAGGCGGCGGTGAGGAAGTCGGCACTGGAGGCGTGGCTTGGCTCTGCAACGTGATACGTGATGCGTGATACGTAATGCGTAACTCGAAGATAGGTTGGCTTTGTAGGGTAACGCCGGGCGCTAAACCGCCCGGCTCATCCTGGCGAAGGCCTGCGACCTCACATGGAAAAGCCCGGAGGGCTTTGCTTTAATGAGCACGGCGGTTCAGCGCCGTGCGAACCCCGGCCAGGCCGGGGCACCAGGGTTGGCATTGTAGAATCACCCTTGTCTCCGCGCCATCCTTTCGTTCGTCGTTGGTCGTTCGTCGGTCGTCATCCGTCACACGTCACCCGTCAGGCGCCGGTGAGAACGTCGGCACAGCAGGCGCAGCTTGATGACGTGATGCGTGATGCGTAATGCGTAACTCGAAGACAAGTTGGCTTTGTAGGGTCAGCCTTGTCTTCGCGCCAGTCCCTTAATCGTTAATCGTCAATCGTTAATCGTTGTCTTCCCCCGCCAGCCGGTTACTCGTTACTCGTCACTCGTTATGATCGTTGGCGTTGTTGGGCCGATCTTGTCCTTCCGTTAACTTTTTAATCGTCAATCGTCATCTGGCAGAGTTCGGAAGTCTAGGGTACAATGGCACCGTCGGTCGATGGAGAGGAAGCCCAGTGTGCACCAACGGAGGTGACACATGTACGATCGAGAGAAGGCGCAAGAGGTACGCAAGGAGAAGCAACGCTGGCAGGAGACAACGGTCCGTAAGGCCCTGGAACGGTTCCCCGAACGGTATGAGTCGTTCATGACCATCTCCGGGCTGCCCGTCGAACGGGTCTACACCCCCGACAACGTCGTCGAGATGGACTACATGCGGGATCTGGGCCTCCCCGGCGAATTCCCCTTCACCCGGGGCCCTTACCCCACCATGTACCGGGGCCGCCTGTGGACGATGCGCATGTTTGCCGGTTTCGGTACGGCCGAAGAGACGAACCGCCGTTTCAAGTACCTCCTCTCCGAGGGGGAGACGGGCCTGTCCATCGCCTTCGACATGCCCACCCTTTACGGGTACGACACGGACGCGCCGGAGGCCGAAGGGGAGTTCGGCAAGTGCGGCGTGGCCGTCTCCTCCCTGCGGGACATGGAGATCCTCCTGGACGGCATTCCCCTCGACCGGGTAACCACATCCATGACCATCAACTCCCCCGCGGCCGTCATCTGGGCCATGTACATCGTGACCGCGGAAAAGCGGGGCATTCCCCGGCGCAAATTGGGCGGCACAATCCAGAACGACATCCTGAAGGAATACATCGCCCAGAAGGAATACATCTTCCCGCCGGACCCCTCCATGCGGCTCGTCGTGGACACCATAGAATTCGCCACCCAGGAGATGCCCCTCTGGCATCCCATCAGCATCTCCGGATACCACATCCGAGAAGCCGGCTCCACGGCCGTCCAGGAGCTGGCCTTCACCCTGGCCGACGGGTTCACCTACGTGGAGGCCGCACTGGACCGGGGGTTGGATGTGGACGCGTTCGCGCCCCGTCTCTCCTTCTTCTTCAACGTCCACAACGACTTCTTCGAGGAGATTGCCAAGTTCCGCGCGGCCCGGCGCATCTGGGCCCGAGCCATGCGGGACAAGTACGGGGCCAAGAAGCCCCGTTCCTGGCTCCTCCGCTTCCACGCCCAGACGGCCGGGTGCACCCTCACAGCCCAGCAACCGGAAAACAACATCGTCCGCGTCGCCATCCAGGCCCTGGCTGCGGTCCTGGGCGGAGCGCAGAGCCTGCACACCAACTCCATGGACGAAGCCCTGGCCCTCCCCTCGGAGAAGGCCGTGCGCATCGCCCTGCGCACCCAGCAGATCATCGCCCACGAGACCGAAGTGACCAACACCATCGACCCCCTGGGAGGCTCCTTCTACGTGGAGGAGCTGACGAACCGCCTGGAAGAAGCGGCCGAAGAATACTTCCGCCGCATCGAAGCCCTTGGAGGCATGATCGCGGCCATCGAACGGGGATACCCCCAACAGGAGATCGCGGAGGCCGCGTTCCGTTATCAGATGGAAGTGGACGCCAAGCGGCGCATCATCGTCGGCGTCAACGAATACGTCCAGGACGAGCCCATCGAGATCCCCCTCCTGGAGATGGATCCCCAGGGCTACGAGCGGCAGGTCGCCCGCCTGAACGAGGTCCGGCGCACCCGGGACAACCGGGAGGTGCTCCGCACCCTGCGGGCCGTGCGCGAGGCCGCGCGCAACGGGAAGAACCTCATGTACCCCATCCTGGACGCGGTCGCGGCTTACGCCACGCTGGGCGAGATCATGGGGGTACTGCGCGAGGAATTCGGGGAGTGGGAGGAACCCGTATGGTTCTGAGCGCGCAGGGGGACGATCACCTGGAGGGGGGTCGGCGGCATGTGTTATACTGATGCGGGCCACCGAGCCCCCACGATTTCCGGCTATCCCATTCCAACGTAGGGGGATGCTATGAACACATCTCGCAAGATTCGAGTCCTGATCGCCAAACCCGGCTTGGACGGCCACGACCGAGGGGCCAAGGTCGTGGCGCGTGCGTTGCGCGACGCCGGTTTCGAAGTCATCTACACGGGTATCCGGCAGACACCCGAAGCGATTGCCGAAGCTGCCCTTCAGGAGGACGTGGACGTGGTGGGCCTCTCCATCCTCTCGGGAGCACACATGGCCCTCGTCCCCAAGATCATGCGCTTGCTGCGGGAACGGGGCATGGGCGATGTCCTCGTCCTGGTCGGGGGCATCATCCCCGACGAGGATGTGCCCAAACTGCGGGCCATCGGCGTGCGTGGGGTGTTCGGCCCGGGGACGCTCACCTCGGACATCGTGGCCTTCATCCGGCGGGAACTGGGCTTGGAGGACGGCTTGGACGGCGACCACGCCGAGGAAGGTGAAGGATCGTGACGCGCGCGAGGACGCCCGAGGAGATCGACGCGCTCATCACCGCGGCCCAGGAGGGGGATCGGCGCGCGCTGGCCCGGCTGATCACCCTGGTGGAGAACGAGGGCCCCGCGGTCGAAGCCGTGTTGCAGCGCCTCTACCCCCTCACCGGTAACGCCTACGTCATCGGCATTACCGGCGCGCCCGGCACGGGCAAATCCACCCTGGTCAACGCGATGACCCGGGAATACCGCTCCCGGGGGTTGACCGTGGGCATCATCGCCATCGACCCCACGAGCCCCTTCTCCGGCGGTGCCCTCCTGGGGGACCGGGTGCGGATGCGGGATCTGGTGGGGGATCCGGGGGTGTTCATTCGCAGTATGGCCACGCGGGGAAGCCTGGGCGGGCTGGCCCGGGCGACCGACGACGTGGTCCTCCTCCTGGATGCGATGGGCTTCGACCGCATCCTCATCGAAACGGTGGGCGTGGGGCAGGCCGAGGTGGACATCGCCTCCTCGGCCCACACGGTCATCGTCGTCGAGGCGCCCGGCATGGGCGACGACATCCAAGCCATCAAAGCGGGCATCCTGGAGATCGCGGACATCTTCGTCGTCAACAAGGCGGACCGGGAGGGCGCGGAACGAACGGTGATGGCCCTTCAGGCCATGTTGGGCCTGGCCCCTCGCACGATGACTCACCACGGTCGGCGTATGCGCGTGGACATGCCCGAAGAGGCACGCGCCTGGGTCCCTCCCATCATCAAAACCGTTGCCACCCGGGGGGAGGGCGTCCCCGAACTGGTGGACGCGGTGGAACGCCATCGGGCGTACCTCCTGGAAAGTGGGGAATTCCACCGTCGGGAGGCGACCCGCGTCGCCCATGAGCTGGACCACATCCTGCGGGAGGCCCTATTGCAGCGCCTGGTGCGTCGCATCTCCCCGGCCCGCTTGGAGGCCACCGTGCAGCAGGTCGTCGCGCGACGGGTGGACCCTTACACGGCCGCAGCCGAGCTGATGCGGCGAGAGGAGGAGGCCCGAGGGGAGGATCGGGGTGACGGAGGCGCGTGATATGGTCATCATCGCCGGGTTCGACCCGGCCCTCTCCCCCGAGGAGGTGGAAGGGGCCGTCCGAGCCCGGCGTGTTCTCGTCCTCTCCGAGGGGTGGGAGGGAGCCCATCGCTGGCAGGTGACTCCCTTTGCCCTGGTCGGGCCGGTGGATCCCCTCCCCCTGGACGTGCTCTCCTCCTGGCAGCGTGCGGGAACGCGCGTCCTCCCCACCTCCGAGACAACGCCCCACTCCGCCCTGGAAATGGCCCTCAACTTCGCCATCACCACCGGCGCGCGGGATATCCAGATCCTGGGGGGATGGACGCCGCCCTGGCAGGATGCCCTGGCCCGCCTTCTCATCCTCGCCCGTCCGGCATGGGCGGCCGCGCGCGTCCATTTTCGCATTGGGAATGAAGTGGGGTATATTGTGCACCATGGGGAGGCCACCCACGTTCGGACGGCTCCCGGCACGCGGATCGTCCTCCTCCCCCTTTCGGCCAAAGTGACGGGCATAACGACCCGGGGACTGCACCCGGCGTTGCGGGATGCGACCGTGGACTTCGGTCACGTCCTGCACCTTTCGACCGGGAGCGATCCCGCGTACGTCCTCATCGGAGGGGGTACTGCCCTCCTCATGTGGTCTTATTCCGTCGAGACAAGGAGTTGAGGCTCATGGATCTGGCACAACTGGAACAGATGGTCACCTGGCTCGACCAGCAACGCCGTCAATCGGACCAGGAGATTCGTCTTCTCGAACAGAAGCTCACGCAACAGGCCGGCATTATCGAGGAACAGGCCCGGCGTATCCAGCAATTGGAGGGGGAACTGGCCGCGGCTCGGGCCCAGTTGGCCGAATACAACGCCCTCCAGCAGGCCCTGGACAACATCCGCAAGGAGGTGCGTGCGGCCATCGAACGGGTCGAAGAGGAACGTCTGGCCCGAGAGCGGGATCAGGAGCGACTGCGCGCCGCGGAACGAGAGAAGTGGAGCCGGGAACTGGCCGAAGTGCGTAAGGAGTTGGAACGCCTTTCCTCCCTGGAGGAACAGCTGGAATCCCGCAAAGTGGAGGAGCGACGCCTGAACGAGGCCATCCTCCAGCTGCGGGAAGCCATCCCACCCCTGGACCGACGGGTAGAGGATGCCGTCCGCACCGTCACCCTCCTCAAGGAGCAGCGTTCTCAGGACCACCGGCGTATCGGCCAACTTCAGGGGGAAACCGTGGAGCTCTTCCGGCGTCTGGAAAGCCTGGCAGGGAAGCTCCCCCTGCTGGAGGAGAAGATCCAGCGCCAGGAGACGGCCATCAAAGCCATTCAGGAACTGGCGGAAAGCCTCAAACAGCGGGAGCAGGCCTTCCTCGAAGAGGTGCGCCAGGCCGAGGTCGCGCGCAAACAAACCATGTCCCTCTGGGAGAAGAGCTTCGAGCGCATGGAGGCCCAGCTGGCCGAAGCCCTGGGCAAGTTGGAGACCTTCCAGCTCCAGTACGACAAGGCCGTCCAGGCCGTCAAGGACATCGAACGCTGGCAAACGGAGCTCCGACGGGATGTGCACGAAGTCCGGGAGGCGCAGCGCCTCGCGGAAGAGCAGATGCGTCGGGAGATCCGCGAGTTCGAGGAGGAGCTGGAGAAACGCTGGAAGAAGCAGCTCCTGGAATGGAATTACAAATGGGAGGAACAGAACCGGCGGTTGGAGGCCCTTCAGAAGGAAATCGACGCCAACCGTATCCTGCTGAACCGCCACGGCCAGCTCCTGGATCTCCTCTGGCGTTTGCAGGAGGAATGGGGCTCCCAGCAGCTTGCCGAAGCCCAACGCCTCCTCCAGCTCATCGAGGAAACCGCGGCCAAGTGGGAACGGCTGGGGAAGAAGTAGGTTTGAGGTTGGCGGGGTGAGGGTCAGGTAATGGAGGATCGCAAATATTGGGTGGGGTTCAACATGGTCCGGGGGATTGGCCCCGCGCGCTTGCGGGCCCTCCTGGACTATTTCGGCTCCCTGGAGGCGGCCTGGCACGCGCCCGAAAAGGAGCTGCGTGAAGCCGGACTGGACCGGCGTTCCCTGGCCAACCTGCTCGCCCTGCGCCGGCGAGTCGATCTGGACCGGGAGATGGAGCGCCTGGAGCGGGCCGACGTCCAGGTGATCACCTGGGAAGACCCCGATTACCCCCGCCGACTCCGCCAGATCTACAACCCTCCGCCCGTCCTCTACGTCAAGGGCGCCCTCCTTCCCCAGGACGAATGGGCCGTTGCCGTGGTCGGCACCCGACGTCCCACCGATTACGGTCGGGAAGCGGCCCGGGTCCTGGCCGAAGGGTTGGCCCGCCAGGGGATCACCGTCGTCAGTGGGCTCGCGCTGGGGATCGACGCGGAGGCCCACAAGGCCGCGCTCGACGCGGGGGGGCGTACCATCGCCGTCCTGGGGAGCGGGTTCCGTCACCTCTACCCCGCGCGGCACATCCCGCTGGCGCGGCGCATCGTCGAACAGGGGGCCGTCATCAGCGAGTACGCCCTGGACGTCCGCCCGGAGGCATCCAACTTCCCCCCGCGCAACCGTATCATAAGTGGCCTGTCCCTGGGGGTAGTTGTCGTCGAGGCGGGGGAGCGGAGCGGCGCCCTCATCACCGCCCGCTACGCGGCGGAGCAAGGGCGGGAAGTGTTCGCCGTTCCCGGGCCCATCTTCCATCACCCCTCCACGGGCACCAATCGCCTCATCCAGCAGGGGGCCAAAGCCGTCACCTCGGTCCGGGACATCCTGGAGGAGCTCGACCTGGTGATGGTGGCGGAACAGCAGGAAGCGCGTCTCTCCATCCCCACGTCGGAGCTGGAGGACCGCATCCTGGAGGCCCTGGCCGAAGCGCCCCTGCACGTGGACGAGATCGTCAGGGCCCTGGGGGAGGACACGGCCCGGGTCATGAGCACGGTGACCCTCATGGAACTGAAGGGGCTCATTCGACAAGTGGCCCCTTTGCAATACCGACGAGCCGATTGAGGTGAAGGAATAACGAGTGACGAGTAACTGGATGGCGTGGGAAGACAACGATTAACGATTGACGATTAACGATTAAGGGACTGGCGCGAAGACAAAATTGGCCCTACAGCGCCACCGTTCATAACGAGTAACGGAGTAACGAGTAATTGGTTGGCGTGGCAGCAAGGTTCTCGCCACAGAGCCGAGCTTGTCTTCAAGTTACGCATCACGAATCACGCATCACGTCATCACGCATTACGTCGTCAGGCCACGTTGCGCCTGCAGCGCCGACGTTCTCACCGGCCCCTGACGCTTGACGTATGACGAGTGACGACCGACCAACGACGAACGAAAGGTTGGCCCGGAAACGCCGGGCGCTAAACCGCCCGGCTCATCCTAGCGAAGGCCTGCGGCCTCACGCGATCAAGCCCGAAGGGCTTCGCTTTAATGAGCACGGCGGTTCAGCGCCGTGCGAATTTTGGCGAA
>WGAA01000003.1 GCA_015489285.1 Anaerolineae bacterium
ATCAGTACGACGACGCCCCACAACGTCTCGATAGGTCCCACTATGCCTCCTTATATCCTCACGAGAACCCGGTGCTCCGGCTTCCGCAGTCTGCGGCCTGACGACGTGATGCGTGATGCGTGATACGTGATTCGTGATGCGTAATGCGTAACCTGAAGACAAGCTTGGCTCTGGAGCGATAACCTTATGTCCGCGCCGGCCCTTTAATCGTTAATCGTCAATCGTTCCTGGTTTCCACCCCCCCTCACTTCAGCTCCCACGCCGCCCAGAGGAGGAGGAGGGCGATGAGCAAAAGGACCACATATACCGGTTGAACGCCCAATATTTCACCGACCTGCTGTACCCCCCGGCGCATGGCCTCGCTCGCCTGCCGTTGCTGTTCCGGGCTCACCGCCTGCCCGGGCAGGTGGGAGGGCAACTGCCGGGGGAGGATGGGCAGCAGCAACGCGCCGATCAGGTACCCGTTCACCATCCCCATCACCCATCCCAAAGGGGACGGACGGGCCGTGACCAGGGAGCTCAACACGTATCCCAGCAGGATGATGGCGATGAAGAGAAGGAAGAGAAACGCATCCTGCCGGTCCGGGGGGATGAGGGGATGGATGCGGCTTATCTCCCCGGCCATCTCCAGCATCTTGGGCGGGGAGAACCCTGCCTTGGCCGCGATCTTGAACAGGGCCCAAAACTGGTTGATCTTGACGACCAGTCGGGGCCCCAGATCCGTGGCCCGTATCAGCTGGCCCACCAAGATGGCCAGGAAGACGATGAACTCGCGCACGAAGCCCCTCTTCCAGCCCAAATAGCCGAAGAGCAGGAGCAACACGAATAAGGTAATGATCCCCTGCCACACATCCCCCGTCGTCTGCGTCATCGTCCCTCACACACCCGATATCCTTTCGGCTTCCCGGAGGAGCACTTCGGCAATCCTCCGGGCCGCGTCCGGTCGGTAGAGGCCACGGGCCGCCTCGGCCATCGCGGCCAACCGCTCCTCGTCGGTCAGAAGCTCCGTCACCGTGGCCCCCAGATCCCGGGCCACGTTTTCATCGGCCACCATCACCGCGGCCCCCCGGTCCGCCAGATAGCGCGCATTGGCCTCCTGATGGCGCCCCGCGTGGGGGTAAGGGACCAACACCGCGGGCAACCCCCGCGCGGGGAATTCCCCCAACACGGACGCGCCCGCCCGACTGACCACCAGATCGGCCGCGGCCAGCGCGTCGGCCATCTCCTCGTGCAGGTACTCGTGTACATGATAGCGCGAGCGGACCTCTTGTGGAAGCTCCGCCCACGCGGCCCGGACCCAGGCGTGGTCGAGGGAGCCCGTCACGTGGATGACGTGGGCCAAACGGGTCAACGCGTTCACGTGGGCCACCAGGGCCCGATTGAGACTCCGGGCCCCCCGGCTCCCCCCGAACACAAGGAGCACCTTCGCGTCCAAAGGGATACCCCAGCGGGCGCGAGCGGGCTCCCGCCGGGCCCGAACCACCTCCTCCCGCACCGGGTATCCCGTGACCACCCCCTTCCCCGGGAAGTACCCCGCGGCCTCGGGGACCGTCACCGCCACCCGCCGGGCAAACCGTTGCAAGCGGCGCACCGCCATGCCCGGCGTCACATCGGGCAGGTAGATGACCACGGGAACCCGCGCGGTCCACGCGGCCAGGACCACGGGTGCCGTCACCCATCCCCCCGTGACGAAGACGACCTGGGGACGGAAGGACCGCATGGAGGCCCACGCCTGCCCCCATCCCCAAAGCACGCGCAGGGCGTTCCACCCGCGGCGGAAAATCCCCTGCCCCCGGATCTGGCCTCCGGCCACAGGGCGGAAGGGGATTCCCGCGCGCGCCACCAAGCGGGCTTCCACCCCCTTGGGGTGGCCCATGTACACCACGTCCAGGGGAATCCCCCGGCGTGCGGTCAGCCCTTCCAGGGCCCTATGAACGCTCAACGCGGGGTACACGTGACCTCCCGTCCCCCCGCCGGAGATGATGACCCGCATGTCGTGTCCTCGTCGGGGTGTACTGGGAAATGTTCATCAACACGCCCAACGCTACCATGCTCATGAGCATGGCCGATCCCCCATAGCTGATGAGGGGCAAGGGGATGCCCGTGGGCGGGAAAAGGGCGACGGCCACCCCCATGTTGATCAACGCCTGAAATACCAACCACGTGGTCAACCCGGCCGCCAGCAGGGAAGCGAAAGGATCCGACGCCCGCGCGGCGATGGTATACCCCCGATAGGCCAAAAGGCCGAAAAGGAGGATGACCACGGTCACGCCGACCAAACCGAACGCGTGCCCCACCGCGGCCAGGATGAAATCGTGATGAATGGCCGGAACGTACTCGGCCAGTCGACCGGGCCCCCGTCCGAAGATCCCCCCCTCACGCATGACCCGCAAGGCCTGGGTCAGCTGGGACCACCGCTCACTGTCCGGGTTGTGCCAGACGTCCAGGAGCTGCCGGATGCGCTCCTGCGCGTGGGAGGAGACCGCGATGAGGCCGGCAAAGGTCAGTCCGCCGAAGAAGACGGCAATGGCGAACTGGCGTATCTCCGCGCCGGCAATGAAGAACATGGTAAAGGCCACCATGCCCAAGAGCATCGCCGTCCCCAGGTCCGGTTGCAGGGCGACCAACCCTGCCACCAGCCCCACAATCACACTGTAGGGCAGAAGGCCGTAGCTCACGTCGTGCAAGTGGTCCCGGTGAGAGGCCAGCCAGGAGGCCGCGTACACCACCAGGGAGAACTTGGCCACCTCCGAAGGTTGTACGCTCTTACCGGCCAAAAAGCGGGAAGACCCAAACCGGGCCGGCATGAACAACACCACGACGAGCATGAGCAGCGTCCCCAACAGGAGCCACGGGGCCAGGGAGCGCCAGTAGACGTAGGGGATGTAACTGGTCACGGCCATCACCCCCAGCCCCAGCAGGGTCCACGTAAGCTGGCGCCGGAACCAGAAGGCCGGATTGCCGCTGGGCAGGGCCAGGTGCACCGACGCGCTGTACACGGACAGGAGCCCCACGACCAGCAGGGCGATGACGATGACCATCAGGGTGGCGTCAAAGGCCACCACGTTCCGAGCGTACAACCGAGAACGCACCGACGTCATGTATCCATCTCCTCTGAGCCCTCCCGGGAGAGCAACCGGGCCACCAGGTGCCGGAAGTGCTCACCCCGCCGTTCGAAATTCGCGTACGCGTCGAAACTCGTCCCCCCGGGCGAGAGGAGGACCACATCCCCCGTCCGCGCGATCTGCGCGGCCCGTTCCACGGCCCGGGGCAGATCCTCCACCCGTTCCACCCCCTCCAGCCGTTCACGTCCCACATAGGGGCGCAGAACCCGCTCCACCAGGGGGGCCGCCTCCCCAAAGGCAATGACATATCGCGCCCGTCGCGCGGCCTCCGCCGCGAACTCGTCCCAGGGCAACTTCTTGTCCCGTCCCCCGGCCAGGAGGACGATGGGCTCGGAAAAGGAGCGCAACGCGGCCACCACCCGTTCCGGCGCGGTGGCAATGGAGTCGTTGACCCACAACACGCCCCTCGCCCGGCCGACCACTTCCAGCCGGTGGGGCACCCCGGTAAAGGTGCGCACCACCTGGTCCATCGCCTCCACGGGCACGCCCACACTCCCCGCGATGGCCGCGGCCGCCAGCACATTGGCAATGTTGTGCCGCCCGCGAAGGCGGATGTCCTCCACCCGGCAGATGTCCACCTCGTCCCCCTCCCGGCGCAGGACGAGGTGATGTCCCTTCACATATGTCCCCCGTTCCACCGGGGATTCCAGGCTGAACGCCCAGCGTTCCACCCCGGGGGGAACGGCCTCCTCCCACCAGCCCCGTGTCCACGGGTTGTCCAGGTTCAGGATGACCTGGTCACCCGGCCGCTGGTAACGGAAGATGTTCCGCTTGGCCTCCGCGTAGGCTTCCATGCTCGGGTGCCGGTCCAGGTGGTTCGGCGTCACGTTGAGCACCGCGGCCACGTGCGGGCTGCGGTAACACACGTCCAGCTGGAAGCTGGAAAGCTCCAACACCAGCCATGTCCCCTCGTCCAGCTCGTCCAGGTGGTCCAGCGCGGGGGTGCCGATGTTCCCCCCCACGAACACATCCATGCCCGCGGCCTCCATCATCAGGCCGACGAGGGTCGTCGTCGTCGTCTTCCCCGCGGAACCGGTGATCCCCAACGTGGGCCCCGACGCGTAGCGCAGGGTCAGCTCCGCGTCGCCGACCACGGGGATGCGCCGGCGCATGGCCTCCTGCACGATGGGCAGGGTCAAGGGGACGCCGCCGCTCACGGCCAGCATCTCCGCCCCCTCCAGGAGGGAGAGGGGATGCCCGCCCAGGGCCAGGGTCACGCCCAGGGCCTGTAATTCCGCCACCCGGTCCGCGAGGGCCTGCGCGTCCCGTTTGTCCGAGGCCACCACCCGAACCCCGTGGCGCGCGAGGAAACGGGCCATGGCCATTCCCTGTCGGCCCAGGCCGAGAACAACGGCGGTCTTCGGAAAAGATGCCCGTTCGCTAATCTTGCCCCTCCTAAATCAATGCCAGCGCGACGCCCAACATGGCGCTGAGAACACCGACGAGCCAGAAGCGCCAGGTGACCTGGGTTTCCGACCACCCCAAGGCCTCGAAGTGATGGTGCAGGGGGGCCATCTTGAAGATGCGCCGCCCTTGCCCGTACAACCGCTTCGTCAGCTTGAAGTAGCCCACCTGGAGGATGACGGAAAGGGCCTCGGCCACGAAGACGGCCCCCACGACGGGCAGAAGCAACCACTGTCCCGTCATCAGGGCAACGACGCCCAGGGTTGCGCCCAGGGCCAGGGAGCCCGTATCCCCCATGAAGAGCTCCGCGGGGTGGGCGTTGAACCACAGGAAGGCCAACACCGCGCCCACCATGGTGAAGCAGAACGCGGTGAGCCAAATTTGCCCCTGGAGGTGGGCGATGACCCCGTACGCGGCAAAGGACACGGCCCCGATGCTCCCCGCCAGCCCATCGAGACCGTCCGTCAAGTTCACCGCGTTGGAGGTCCCGATGATGATGAACATGGCGATGGGGATGTACCACCACCCCAGGGGGATCTTCTGGGGCACCGTGGGGATGGCGATGCTCTCCAGGCCCAGGGCAAAGTGCAGGGCCAGGGCCGTTATCAGGGCCAGGAGCAACTGGAGCGCGAACTTCTGGCGGGCCGTCAGCCCCTCCCCCTGGGCCCGTCGCCCCCGCACCCCTTCCAGATCGTCGATGAACCCCAGGATGCCGAAGCCGATCATCACCCCCACGGGCACCAGCACAGAACGGCCGATGTACGTCCGTCCCAGTAAATTGGCAAGGTTCAAGACCAGGGTGATGAGAATGACCGGGATGAGGATCATCACCCCGCCCATGGTCGGTGTGCCCATCTTCACCATGTGGGAGGAGGGCCCCACCACCCGGATTTTCTTCCCCATCCCGTACTTCTTCAAGAGATAAATCAACGGACGCCCCCAGATGACGGCGAGAAAAAAGGCAATCGTCCCCAAAGTCAGCGAATACGCCATTGTTATCCTTCGAGCTGAGAAGTTTCCTCTTCCGGTGCGCTCAACGCCTCCACGACCCGTTCCAGGGCCATCGCCCGGGAGGCCTTGATCAGGATGATGTCACCCGGCTGAAGCCATTCTCTGGCCTTCTCGATGGCCTCCTCCACGGTGGAGACGTGGGCCACGTGTTCGGGGGGCATCCCTGCGGCAATGGCTTCCTCCGCGATCCAGCGGGCCCGTTCCCCCACCGCGATCAACCGGTCTACCACTTCCGCGGCCCGCGCGCCCACCTTCCGATGCCCCACCTCTTCGTAGGACCCCAATTCCAGCATGTCGCCCAAAATGGCCACGCGCCGCCCGTCCAGGTCGGCCAGGAGGTTGAGCGCGGCCAACATGCTCGCGGGACTCGCGTTGTACGTGTCGTCCACGATCTGCGTCCCCTTGATGCCGGGAACCACGACGATGCGCACCTCCGCGTCCGGGTCGCCCAACCCGGCCAGGATGTCCTCCCACTCGAGGCCGAAGACCAGGCCGACCGCGGCCGCGGCCAGGGCCGTGTGCACGCTGTGCCGCCCCAGGATGGGCAGGCGCACGGGGACCACATCCCGCCCGTGGTGCAGGGTGAAGCGAATGCCCTCCAGGCCCAGGGTCTCCACCTCGTCGGCCCACAGGTCGGCCTCCGGCGTCAGGCCGTAGGAGAACACGCGGGCCCGGGTGACCCGGGCCATGCGCCGAACCCCCTCGTCATCCCAGTTCAGCACCGCGGTCCCATCCCGGGGGAGGAAACGGACGAGCTCCGACTTCGCCTCCCAAATACGTTCTACGGACCCCATGCGTTCCAGGTGGCTCACCCCCACGTTCGTCACCACCCCGACCTGGGGGAAGGTGTAGTGGCAGAGGGAATCGATGTCCCCGGGAAGGTAGGCGCCCATTTCCACGACCAGGGCCTCGTGTTCCGGCCCCAGGCGGAGCAACGTCAGCGGGATCCCGATCTCGTTGTTGTAACTGGCCGGCGTCCACAAGGTGCGAAAACGGCGCCGCAGCACGGCCGCGATCATCTCCTTCGTACTCGTCTTGCCCACGCTCCCCGTCACCCCCACGACCCGGGGGTGGAAGTGGGCCCGCCAGTAGCCCCCTGCGCGCAACAGGGCCTGGGAGGTGTCGGGGACGCGGAAGAGGACGGGCGGCTCGAAGGGGTCCCGGATGCCGACCTCGTGGGTGTACACGGGCCGGTCCACCCCTTCCACCCCCTGGCTCACGACCGCGGCCACCGCGCCCCGGGCAAACGCGTCGGCCACGAACCCGTGGCCATCCCGGTGCTCCCCGCGCAGCGCGAAGAAAACGCTCCCCGGAACGGCCTTGCGGGAATCGACGACCACCGCGGGGAGGGGCTCGTCGGGCAAATGGCCCGCGCCCCAGGGGTGTCCGCCGATTCCCAACCACAGGTGTCGCAGGGAAATCATCCATCCACCTCCCTCACCGCGCCTCCGTCTGAATGTCCAGCAGGGGGACGATGTGATCCGCGATGCGCACGAAGGTCGGATACGCGGTGTTGAACGCCCAAATGTAATTCGGGTCTACGGCCAAAGGCCCCTTGTGGGGCTCTTTCAGGTACACCAGCATGATAACCTGAGGTCGGTCCGCGGGGAAATACCCCACAAACGTGACGTTCTGCGCGTCCGGTTTGTACCCCCCGTGTTCCAAGTCGGGGACCTGGGCCGTGCCCGTTTTCCCCGCGACGGGCACGGGAGCCCGGTCGGGGATGGAGATGTGATCCACCGCTGCGGTCAGCCAGCGGGTGAGGAGGCGGGTTGTGCTCTCCCGTAAGATGCGCGCGCCCCGCGGCCATTCCACCTCCCGATACACCCCGTCCTTCTCATACCCCTGCACCACGTGAGGGGTCACCGCGTACCCCCCGTTGGCCAGGACGGCCATGGCCCGGATGAGCTGGATGGGGGTGACGGACATCCCCTGGCCGAAGCTGTTGCTGGCCAGGTCGGAGACGCTCCACGTGGGATCGCGGGGATGGCGCATGGACCCTTTCGCCTCGTTGGCCAGGTCGATCTCCGTCCGGCGGGCAAATCCGAACAAGTCCATGTAGCGGTAAAAGGTCTCGGGGCCCAGCATGGCCGCCACGTGCGCGGTGGGCACGTTCAGCGAATAGGCCAGAACTTGCTCCGGGGTGACCCGGCCGTAGGCTTTGTGTTGCGAGTTGCGGATGACGACGGAGCCGTAGCGGATGACCCCCGTGTCCATGATGGTCGTCGTCTCGGTAATCGTCCCCGAATCCACCGCGGCGGCGAAGGTGAGGGCTTTGACCACCGAGCCGGGCTCGTAGGGTTCGGAGATGGCCCGGTTGATCCAGGCATCCGCGCTGGCCTCGTAGAACCGGTTGGGGTCGAAGGTGGGGCGACTGGCCATGGCCAGGATGCGGCCGTCGTTGGGGTCCATGACGATGACCGCGCCACCGGCCGCCTCGTATCGGGCAACGGCCCAATCCAGCTCCCGTTCCACCCAGTACTGAATGCCCGTGTGCAGGGTGAGCACCAGATCCCGCTCGTAAGGGGAGGGGAAGTAGGGGGAGATGCCCCCCGGGCGTTCCGCCTCGTGGGCGAACTCGGGATGGTACCCCTCGCCGGTGAGCAAAAACGTCTCGTAGAACTCGTGAACCCCTCCGTAGGCGCGGGGCGGGGTCGCCCAGTTGCGGAAGCCCAGCACATGGGCCGCGAGGGATCCCTGGGGGAAGGAGCGAATCCAAACCGTGTCCACCCGAAGCCACAGGGGATCACCCGCGTCCACGATCTCCTGCACCTTCCGGCGGGCCGCCTGGGCCACCTCATAGGGGAGATGGCGGAACTCCACGGTGTTCAGGTTCTGGGACAGCTTCGCCTGCACCCTCTCCTCCGGGATGCCCAGGGAGATGAGCCACTCGCGGACCCGGGGCAGGGCATCGGGGGGGAGTTGCCGTTTGTCCACGACGAGGGTGTAGGAGGGCGCGTCGAAAGCCAGGGGCATGCCCACGGTGTCGACGATGGTGCCCATGTGCACCTGGTCGGCATCCACCTGCCCCCGGGGCTGTTCCCGGGCGTAAAGGACTTGCCAGCGGACCACCTGTAGCCAGATGGCCACCAGAAGTCCGGCCACCCCGATGAGGACGATGAACATGCGGCGCACGGGGTAGGAGTACCGGTCCATGCAACCTCCCCTACCGGTCGAACACGTAAGTGAATCCGGGCGGCCGATGGTCGATGTGCAACGCGGCCATCCATTCCTTGATGTGGGAACCCTCGCTGTTCCGAGCGGACGTCACCTCCTCCCGAACCGTTCCCGGGGTGGTCCCGGGGCTCACGCGGCTGGAGCGAATGGGATCGAAGGATTCACTGCGTTCGGCGATGTAACCCACGGAGAAGTAGGGTCCCAAACGGGCTTCCAGGTGAGCGTTTTCCTCCAGGAGATGTTGTTTGCGCGCCTGCAACAACTCCGTCTGGTAATTGAGCAGCGCGATCTGCCCCACCAGGTGGAGGTAGAGGACGACGAGAACGCCGATGCCCAGGGTCAGGGCGACGGCCAAGAGATGACGGCGGGTGATGCGGGCCCCCGACCGGGATCGGGGAACGACTAAGGTCCACATATCGGACCAGTGCCGTACAATGGGGGATCGAGCTAACATGTGTATTGCCTCCTCACGTCATCTTACGGTATTGCCCGCCATCAGAGTTTTTCCACAGCCCGCAATTTGGCACTACGAGCCCGGGGATTTCGAGCGATTTCCTCCGGGCTCGGCGTGACCGGCTTTCGTGTTAGAATGCGCACTTGCGCTGTGTGCCCACAGGTGCACACAGGTTGATGGGGAGGGCAGAGACAATCCTGCGCCTCCCGCCGGAAGAACTGCTTGACGATGCGGTCCTCCAGGGAATGGAAGGTGATGACGACCAGACGACCGCCGGAGCGCAACACCCGAAGGGCCTGGGGCAACGCCCGTTCCAAGGCCCCCAACTCATCGTTCACCGCGATGCGCAGCGCCTGGAAGGTGCGCGTGGCCGGGTGCAACCGTTGGCCTCGGCGCCGGGGCACCACCCGAGCGATGAGCTCCGCGAGCTCCGTTGTCGTGTGCAGGGGGCGGTGCGCCACGATGGCCCGAGCGATGCGGCGGGCATAGCGCTCCTCCCCGTAGGTGCGAATCAGCCGCGCCAGCTCCTGCTCCGATAGGGTGTTGACCAGGTCGGCTGCAGTGCGGGGCAACGATGGGTCCATGCGCATGTCCAGGGGGCCGGGGCGCAAGAAGGAGAACCCGCGTTCTCCCTCCTCCAACTGGTCGGAGGAGATCCCCAGGTCCATGAGAACCCCGTCCGCCGGGACGAACCCGGCCCGGGTCGCAACCTCTTCCAAATGGTCGAAATGTGCGTGCACGAGTGTCACCCTGTGCCCGAATCGATGTAAGCGACGATGTGAGCGTTCGATAGCCTCAGGGTCTGCGTCCAGGCCCAGCAAGCGTCCGTCGGGAGCGCTGGCCTGGAGAATGGCTTCCGCGTGCCCGCCACCTCCTACCGTCGCGTCGATGTAGGCGCCCCCGGGGTGAGGCCGCAGGTAGTGCAGGACTTCCCGAACCATGACCGGCTCGTGCCGGGTCACTTCTAGATCCCCAGCTTCTCCCATTGTTCCTCGGCCAACCCACTGGCTTCCGCCTCCTGCACTTCCTGCTCCCACATATCCGGGGCCCACAGCTCCATGTACCAGTCCAGCCCAACGACAACGACTTCCTGCCGGATGCCCGCGTATTCCCGCAAGGAGGCCGGCAGGAGGATCCGTCCCATCCCGTCCATAGTCACCTCCTGCGCGTTGGCCAGGAACAAACGCCGGGCCCGCCGGGCATCCTGCGACCCCAACTTCAACTCCCGCAGCTGATCGCGAATCCGTTCCCACTCCTGACGGGGAAACAGGAACAGGCAGCGGTCGATCCCCTTGGTGACGACCAGCTCCCGCTCCGCGGACAAGTGGGCTCGAAACTTGCGCGGCAGGGAGAGACGCCCTTTCGCGTCCAGCTTGTGGTGATATGTCCCGAGAAACATGAGACGCCTCCCTGCGGCTCTCCCACTTTATCCCACATTATCCCAAATTCACCCACCATTATATCACAAATTTGCCACTTGTCCAGTCCGAAATGGGGGCGCGCGAAAATTCATAGGATCTACTTTTCTTAACAGGGAACCCTTGAAAGGGAGGAAAGTCGGCGCAAACTCACGGCAGACCCTACATGTAGTAGATCGATAGGGTATCAGACTACTACATATAGGGGGCAAATCTTGTTAGCGATGCTCCGGTGAAAAGGGACGGGAGGGAACATTAGGGGAAAATTTGGGTCGTAAATTACACTTTTTTGTCCGTGAAAGTGCCTTCGTCCCTTTCCCCCTGGAGTTCTTTTTGCAGGCGATGCAGGAGGATAAGCGCCTCCAGGGGCGTCGTGTTGACGAGATCCTGCCGTAAGATGCGCTCCGCCACCCGATAGACCACGGCCTCCGACCCGTTCGACGCGGCCGCACCCTCCCGCGCCTGGAGGCCGTCCCCCGCAGGGGTGTAGGCCGCAGGCCGCTCCGCCACGTGCGCCGCGGGAAGGGGTTCGGGGACCCGTTGCTCCAGGGTGCGCAACACGGCCTCGGCCCGACGCACGACCCGAGGCGGCAATCCCGCCATGCGGGCAACGTGCACGCCGAAGGATTTCTCCGCCACACCGGGGACCACCTGCCGCAGGAACACGACCTCGTCGCCCCGCTCCACCACGGCCAGGGTCACGTTCTTCACCCCGGGCAACCGTTCGGCCAGCCGGGTCAGCTCGTGGTAGTGGGTGGCGAAGAGGGTTCTCGCCTGGACGACGTCGTGCAGGTCCTCGGCCACGGCCCAGGCGATGCTGATGCCGTCATAGGTGCTCGTCCCCCGCCCCACCTCGTCGAGCACGATGAGGGAACGCGCGGTCGCGTGCCGCAGGATGTAGGCCGTCTCGCTCATCTCCACGAGGAAGGTGGACCGGCCGTGGGCGATGTCGTCGCTCGCGCCCACGCGGGCGAAGATGCGGTCCACCAGGCCGATGTGGGCTTCGTCCGCGGGGACGAAACTCCCCATGTGGGCCATGAGGACGATGAGCGCGACCTGACGGATGAAGACGGATTTCCCCGCCATGTTGGGCCCCGTGACGATGAGGAGGCGACTCGTCTCCCGGTCCATGGAGACGTCGTTGGGCACGAAGGGGTCCTCGGGCGGGAGGAGCCGTTCCACCACGGGATGGCGCCCCCCGCGCACGTGCAGGACGCCGCTCGTGTCCACCCGGGGCCGGACGTAGCCCCGAGTGGCGGCCACGTGGGCCAGGCCGGCGAGGACGTCCAGCTCCGCGAGGAATCGCGCCACCCGACGCAACCGGGCCGACGCGTCCGCGACCTGACCGCGCACCCGGAGGAAGAGGTCGTACTCCAGGTCCTTGATGCGGTCCTCGGTCGCCAGGATCTCCGCCTCCTTGGCCTTGAGCTCGGGGCTGATGTAACGCTCCGTGTGGGTGGTGGTGGCCCGGCGTTCGTACTCCTCGGGCACCAGGTGGGTCTTGCTCTTGGGGACTTCGATGAAGAAGCCGAATATCTGGTTGTAGCGCACGCGCAGGGTGGGAATGCCCGTGCGCTCCCGTTCCCGGGCCTCGAGCCGGGTCAACCATTCCCTGGCCTCACGGGCCTGGGCGCGCAGCGCGTCCAGCTCCGCGTGGAATCCCTCACGGATGAGCCCGCCCTCCCGCACGAGGATGGGCGGGGTGTCCACGAGGGCACGGCGGAGGAGGTCCACCACATCGGCACACGTGTCCAGCGTCTCCCACATGTGGCGCAGGCGGGGCGCGCGAGCCCGCTCCAGCGCGGCTTTGAGGCGGGGCAGCCGGGCCAGAGACTTGCGCAGGGCGACCAGGTCCCGGGCGTTGGCCGTGCCAAAGCCGATGCGGCCGACGAGGCGTTCCACATCGTACACCCCGTCCAGCACATCCCGCACGTCCTGGCGCAGGAACACGTCCTCCACCAGGTTCTCCACCGCGTCCAGGCGCTCTTTGATGGCGGGGAGATCCAGGAGGGGCTCGAGAATCCACCGCCGCAGCAGGCGCGATCCCATCGCGGTGCGGGTGGCATCCAGCGTGGCAAAGAGGGTCCCCTCCCGCTTTCCCCCGCGCAGGGGGGAAATGAGTTCCAGATTGCGCCGCGTGCTGTCGTCGAGGAGCATGTAGCGCTCCCGATGGTAGGGGGTCAATTCGGTGATGTGCGCCAGGTCGGAGATTTGCCCGGTCAGCAGGTAGTGGAGGAGGCCCCCCGCTGCCGCGATGCCCAGGGGCATATGGGCGCAGCCGAACGCGTCCAGCGTGGCCACCCCAAAGTGTTCCCGCAGGATCCGGTCCCCCTCCGCGGGACGGAAGACCGCGTCGTCGTGGACGGAGATGCGGGCCGGCCCCAACCGTCGCAACCCCTCGACCCACGCCTCGTCCTCGGCCAGGGACGCGGGGAGGACGATTTCGCTCGGCCGCAGGCGGGCCAGTTCCTCCTCCAGTTCCTCGAGGGCGTCCGGGCCCCGGAATTCGCTGACGAGGAATTCCCCCGTGCTCAGGTCCATGAGGGCCAGACCGAACGCGAGGCGGGGTTCCCCGCCCCGGGTGCTCCTCTCCCGGACCAGCGCGGCCAGGAAGTTCTGGGCCTTCTCCTGGAGGAGGGCATCCTCCACGACGGTCCCGGGGGTGATCACCCGGACGACATCCCGGCGCACCAGGCCTTTGGCCTTGCGCGCGTCCTCCATCTGTTCCACCACCGCGACCTTGTGCCCCAGGGCCAGGAGGCGTCCCAGATAGGGGGTCAACTGGTGGTGGGGGAAACCGCACATGGGCAGGCGGACGTGTTTGGAGAAGGAGCGGGAGGTTAGGGTGAGGCCCAGTTCACGAGCGATGCGCAGGGCATCCTCGTCGAACATTTCGTAGAAATCCCCCAGGCGAAAGAGGACAATCGCATCGGGGTACCGGGCCTTGATGTCCCGGTACTGCTTCAACATGGGTGTGAGCTTTTCCATCGTTCCCGCCGAACGTCTACACCCTCATCCACCGAACGGTCCGTAATAGAATTCCAGCGTGTGCCAGATGACAAAGAGGGCGAAAAGGCCCATGCCCGTGACGATGACGCTGATAGGGGGTAAGCGCAGGCGACGTAGCCACCAGCGCCACCCGCCCACGTAGAAGATGGCGTACGCGGGCAGGAAGGGATACAAATATCGCCCCTGGGGGATCATGCGCAATTGTGCTCCAAAATGCAAGATCTCCTTGCCCACAACCATCCCCCACTGGGTGAGGACGGTGAGGAGGAAGACGAGACCGATGGCGACGTACAGG
This sequence comes from Anaerolineae bacterium, assembly GCA_015489285.1. Lineage (GTDB taxonomy): Bacteria > Chloroflexota > Anaerolineae > JAADDB01 > JAADDB01 > JAADDB01. The sequence continues at coordinate 13,894 of WGAA01000003.1, forward strand.
TCCCGAACCTCCCCCCCGTTGCGCCACACGTCCCGGGTGAGGGGGAACCAGCCGAGGAAGGCCAGGAGGGTGAGGAGCGCGAGCACCGGGTAGGTGGGCGAGGGCAGGATGATGTTCAGCCACCCCGTTCGGGCCCAGAAGCTCTCGAACATGACGACCGTGTAGGTCGTCCAGGGGACCTGGTGCAGACGCTCCACGAGCACGTGGGGCCGGGCCAGGGTGCGGAGCCCGTATTTCAGGACCTCCACCCGGCCGAGACGCCAGGCCAGCCATCCCCCCAGGAGGAGGACGGCCGCGGCCAGCAGCACGGTCAGGAAGGCGTAGAGGAGGCCGTACCGCCCCCGCAGGTGGTGATACCACCCGGCCACCATGAGGCTCAGGGTCACGTAGATGAGGAGGAAGACGGTGGACCGCTTGGTCAGGACGGCCAGGGCCATGCCCCCCACCAGGAGGAGCAGCGGGAGGGGCCGAAATCCCCGCTTCATGACCGCGACACCGGCCGCGACGGTGAGCACACCGAAGAACTCGGCCAGGACGTCGTTGTTCACCGAGGCGTTGATGAAGATGTGATTGGGCAGCAACGCGGCAAAGGCCAATACCCCCACCCCCAACCGCCACCCGCCCAGGGTCCATCCCGTCAGCCCGATGATGAGCAGGGAGAAGGTGGCGATGAGCACGGAGACGAGCCGCAGGAAGAAGAGCTGGCTTTCCAGCGCGGCCAGGGGGAAATCCCCCGTCAGCCAGGCCATGAGCCGATAGTAGAGGGGGGGATGGAAGTGGACGTTCTGATACGCGGGCGTCCAGATCTCGGCGAAGGTCTGATCCCGGTGTTGGACGTATCCGCCGATGGCGAAGCCAAACCGCCAGAAGTCGTAGCGGGCCATAGAACGGATGATGGCCGCTTCCAGGTGGGGGTCGGTTTCGCTCCACGCGGGCGCATGGCCGATCTCGTGGATGAGTCGGATGTATTCCACGTGACGGGGTTCGTCGGGAAATTGCCACGGCGGAACCCACACCGCGTAGAAGAGGAGGTGGAAGAACCCGACGATTAGGCCCAGGAGGAAGACGTGTTTCCACGTGGGTCGAAAGGTGTGCATCATTCACGTCGCTCCGTCACATAGGTGATGGCTACGAAGGTGACCAGGGAGATGCCGAACAGCGCGGCCACGCCCATGTACGTTCCCCACATGTGCCACACGCCGGGACGATAGACGGTGATGCGCCCTTTCAGGG
>WGAA01000004.1 GCA_015489285.1 Anaerolineae bacterium
CAGCGCTTGACGAACCATTCCCGGTAGGTGCGGGGATAGGCGGACCAGGTTCCTCCCAGGATGAGGAGTTCCACCTTGGTGGCATTGTGGCCGATGGCCTCGAAAGCACGGATGCGACTGGCCGTCTGGCGGTAGGGGTCGAAATCGTTCTGCAGGGCCCGTTGTGCTCCCGGTTCGTCGGGCACGTAGCTCTTGGGCATGTTCTGGTACGTGGGGCAGAAGATGCATTCCCCCGGACAGTAGTAGGGCTTGGTCAACACGGTTACCGGAGCCACGCCCGAGCTGGTGCGCACGGGTTTGACCTGAAGTTGCCGCTCCAGGTGTCGGTCCCGGGGGATCTTGCCCGCGCGCAGGAGGGTCCGATACCCCTCCAAAGCTTCACTTTTGGAGAGGAGATGCCCGGTGCGCTGCGCGTAGAGACGCTTCAGCGCCTCGTACGCGTTCTCCCGGGGGGCCTTTTCACGCAGCGCGTGCAGGACCTCTTCCAGGATCGCTTCGTCGACGTGAGATGTCTTCCCGACAAACGCGGGGCGTGTTTCTGCCCTCATGATGTCCCAACGTCGTATTTGGCGTTCTTCGCGGATTAGGATACCCTGTTCTGGGATGACCAGAAACGGATGGGTTGACGTGATGGAGCCGGACGTACGCCAGCTGTTGTTGCGTCTCAACCGGGAGTTTTACACCCGCTTCGCTACGGCCTTTGCCGCGACCCGGTTTTCCCACCAACCGGGGTACCATCGCATTATACGGTATTTTCCCCGGGTGGGCCACGTGCTGGACCTGGGATGTGGGAACGCGCGTTTGGCCCACTTTCTGGATACGCATGTGGAGGAGGTGATGTATTTGGGGGTGGATATGAGTCCCGGCCTTCTCCACGTGGCCCGAAAGGGGACCGTCGCGTTGGCCCGGGTCCGCTCCCGTTTCGTCCTCCTGGATTTGGCCGAACCGGGATGGGAGGGGGTGTTGGACGGGGCCCGCTTCGACGTCATCGCGGCCCTGGCGGTGCTACATCACATTCCCGGGGCCGCGTACCGGGAGGCCTTTGTGCGGGGGGCGGCACGTTTGTTGAAACCGGGCGGCTATCTCATCCTCTCGACGTGGCGCTTTTTGCACAATGAGCGAATGCGTCGCAAGATCGTCCCGTGGGAACGGGTGGGACTGAACGCGGCCGCGCTCGAACCCGGGGATTACTTGCTGGATTGGAAGCGGGAAGGGTACGGCTACCGTTACGTCCACGCGGTGGACGAGGCGGAATATGCCCGTTGGGCGCGGGCAGCCGGGCTGCGTCTGGTGGAAACCTTCTACTCGGATGGTCGAGAGGGGGATTTGAGCCTGTACGGTGTGTTCTACCGTGAACCTTAGGATATAGAGGAAGGAGGCGAGTTATGCCGACGACAATTGAGGACATTTGGGCCCGAGAGATCTTGGATTCTCGCGGAAACCCGACGGTGGAGGTGGAGGTGACGTTGACCAGCGGCGTGGTCGGACGGGCCGCGGTCCCCTCCGGCGCGTCCACCGGGGTGCATGAGGCCGTGGAGTTGCGGGATGGCGACCCGAACCGCTACAACGGTAAGGGGGTTCTCAAGGCCGTGGAGAACGTGAACACGGTTATCGCGGATGAGCTCATCGGGTGGGATGCCCTGGATCAGGTGGGGGTCGACCGGATGCTCATCGAGCTGGACGGGACGGAGAACAAGAGTCACCTGGGCGCCAACGCGATCTTGGGCGTTAGTCTGGCGGTGGCCCACGCGGCGGCCGCTTACTTGGAGATTCCCCTCTTCCGCTACCTGGGGGGTGTTCACGCACACATGCTCCCCGTGCCCATGATGAACATCCTCAACGGGGGGAAGCACGCGGTGGATTCGACCGATTTTCAGGAGTTCATGATCGTCCCCGCGGGCGCGTCCACCTTCGCGGAGGCCCTCCGCTGGGGTGCGGAGACGTACCACGCGTTGAAGTCCGTCCTCAAGAAGCGGGGGTACAGCACGAACGTGGGGGACGAAGGGGGATTCGCGCCTTCCCTGAAGAGCAACGAGGAGGCCGTGGAGGTCATTATCGAGGCGATTCAACAGGCGGGGTACATGCCCGGGGAGGATATTTTCCTCGCTCTGGACCCGGCTGCTTCGGAGATCTACGACGAGGCGGAGAAGGTCTATGTGTTGAAGAAGGAGGGTCGGCGCCTTACCGGGGAGGAGATGGTGCTCTTCTGGGAGGCGTGGGTGAACCGCTATCCCATCATCTCCCTGGAGGACGGCCTGGCCGAGGACGACTGGACCCACTGGGCCCGCCTCTATGAGGTGCTCGGCGACCGCATTCAGCTGGTGGGGGACGACTTGCTGGTGACGAATGTGGACCGCATCCGCCGGGCCATTCGCGAGCGGGCCTGTAACGCGCTCCTCCTCAAGGTCAACCAGATCGGCACGCTGACGGAGGCGATGGAGGCGGCCCGTGTGGCGCATCGGGCCGGATGGGCCGTGGTCGTGTCCCACCGGAGCGGCGAGACGGAGGACACGACCATCGCGGACCTGGCCGTCGCCCTCAACTCCGGTCAGATCAAGACGGGCGCGCCCGCGCGCACGGATCGGGTGGCCAAGTACAACCAGCTCCTGCGCATTGAGGAATACCTGGGGGAGGATGCCGTATTTCCCGGCCTGTCCGCGTTCAAGCGGTAGCGCCGAACGTCGTGCGTCATACGTCATTCGTCATGCGTCATTCGTCAGGCGCTGGTGAGGAAGTCGGCACTGGAGGCGCGATTTGGCGTGATGACGTGATGCGTGAAACGTAATGCGTGATGCGTGATGCGTAACTCGAAGATAAGTTGGCTTTGTAGAGTCCACTTTGTCTTCGAGCCATGCAGTTACTCGTTACTCTGTTACTCGTTACTTTACTTGGCTTTTCCCTGAAGTGTGATATAATAAAGCCATCTGAGCGTTCCCGCCTGACGTAGAAGGAAGGCGCGCGCTCGCTTCCTTCTACGCCGGTAACGATGGTGCAGTTGGATAACCCAGAATCTTGAA
>WGAA01000005.1 GCA_015489285.1 Anaerolineae bacterium
CGTGATGCGTAAGTTGGACGAGAGGACTGGCGCGGTAGGGCCAACCCTGTCCCCACGCCATCCCTTTAATCGTCAATCGTTAATCGTTGTCTTCCCGCCGGACCCCTCACCGTCACGCCAAAACGGTTTCCGCGCCAGTCCTTTACTCGTTGCTCTTCATCACCGGCAGGTAAGCCCGGTATCCCGTTTGCGTGAACTTCAGCGTCAGCAAGCCACCCCAGCCGTCGGCGACTACAACCACGTCGCCCGTGAGGATGGCATGTCGGGCTTGTCCGGGGGTGTTGTAGTAGGCCACCTGACGGGGGTGAGCCGGGTCGGAGACGTCCACGACGTAGACGCCCTCTCCCAAACTGGCCAAAAAGGCCAGGGGACCGTGCAAGGTGACGCGCTGCGTGGACCCGCTGTTGAAATAACCCAGTCGCTGGGGGTGAGCGGGGTCAGAAACGTCCACAATGTAGAACCCCCAGTTCGTGGTCACGTACGCCACGTGGTTGGCTGCGGCCACAAATCGGAAAGCAACAGCGCCCTGACGGTATTCGCCTACCTCGCTTGGGTGTAGCGGATCCGAGACGTCGACGATCCGAAGGCCGCCGCTCATGCAGGCAACATAGGCATACGAACCCTCAAGCGCGACGCCATGGGCTTTGCACCCCATGTCCAGGCGGGCCACCTGCCGGGGAGCCGTGGGGTCGGTGACATCGGCGATGACCAGGCCGTTGTTGCCATCCGCAAGATAGGCGTAATGGTCACGTACCGCGATGTCCCATGTCATCCCTACCGTGTCCAGGTGCCCGACCTGTCGCAGATGTTCGGGGTCCTGGATATCGAAGGTCAGCATGCCGTGTGTCATTGCAGCAACATAGGCGTAGTTCCCGGCCAGCGTGATGCCGGGCATGTCGTAGCCGAGAGGAACGAATGCCGCCTGCTGCGGGGCATCAGGGCTGCTGATGTCGTACGTGAACAAGCCCTGGTAGGCGGCGGTGCCCAGCACCTTGCTCCCCGAAACCGCCGTGTCAAGCAAGAAGGATGTTTTGGCATCGTATGTCCCGGCCAGGGCCGGATGCTGCGGGTCAGTGACATCCACGACGGCCATGCCCTTGTACAGCAGGGCCGCGTAGAGGGTAGAATCGTGGAGAAAAAGGTCGTCGATATTCCCTACCCGTAGCGATGCCACCTTCTGAGGATGAGTGGGGTCGGAGATATCGATGACACCTACTCGGCTACCCTGGATGTCCATGTAGGCGTAGGCCCCCGCGACAATGACGTGCGCGGGATAGCCGATATGCGTGAGGGCCCCGACTTCGGTCATGTGGGCGGGGTCGGAGATGTCAAGAACGCGCAGGCCACCCCCCACATCGGCCACGTACGCGTAATGACTGCTGACGGCCACACTGCTTGCATCTCCCGGTGTGTCGTAGGCGCCTATTTTGCGGATGTTCGCGGGGTCGGAGATGTCTAGGGCGACCAATCCGTGCGACCGTGCGGTCACGAACGCCGTCCGGCCGACCACGGCCACGTCCCGCAAATCAAGGCTGGCGTCCTGGTACTCCCCTACCTTCGCAGGGGAGGCAGGGTTCCCGAGATCCAGGATGTGAAAGTGCCGCAAGCCCACCACGTACGCCCGGTTGCCGTATACCTTCACACGCCAGATGTATTCTCCCGGCCAGAGGGTGGTGACCATGCGCGGCGCGCTGGGCGTGGCGACATCCATGATGGCCAGGCCGTCGCCGGGGAAGCCCACGTAGAGGTAGTGCCCCACCTTCGCCATGTGGAGAGGCACGCCCGCCAGGACGCCCGTATCCCCGACCACGGTGGGGTGAGCCGGGTCGGAGACGTCCAGGATGAGCACGCGCGGGCCCACGTTGAGGTAGGCATACGTGCCGTCATAGGTCACAGCGCGGCTGATGCCGCCCGTCTGGCCGAGGAAGCTCAGGGCGTAGCCTGTGAGGGACGTCGTTCCCTCGGCCCCGGCACCGACGGGCACGAGAGCGACGAGCAAGCACGCGATCGTGAGAAGGAACAGGCGCTTGCGGAACATGATGGACCTCCTTGTCGTCGCTGCCCTCACCCTACGTCCCCTACCCCCCTCTCCCCTTCCTCAAGTTTGAGGGAGGAGAGAGGGGGAATTCCGGACTTTCTTTTGACGCGCCGACTGTCGAGGGATGAGGGCTCCCATTTACACATATCAGTGCATCATCACCAGCATCAGGATGGTTCCCGTCCCCTCCTCCAGCCCTTGTAGGGCCTTGCCGATGACGGTGCCCACGGGCGGGTTGGGGTCGGCCTTCATGGCGTGGCCGGGCGTGGCCGCGCTGACGAGCAGGTCCCCGGGGCGGATGGGACCGTTCTCCGCGCTGGCCTTGACCGGCACTACCCCCACCACGGCCAGGGGCACCTTTTCCTCGGCTGCCGTCCCTGCACCGGCGTCGCTCACAATGCCGGGCTGTGTGGAGTACACGCCCACGACCGCGGTGCTGTAGGCCTCCCTACTGCGGTGGAGTTTGCCGTCAGGCCCCACAACGAGCACATCGCCGGGTTCCAGGGCCTCACCCGCGGGGAGCATTTCCGCCAGGTCCGCGCCGCCCGGGTGGAAGGAGCCATCCGCGTAGACGTGACCCGCGTTGGTGACGCGGAAGCGCAAGTTGCCCCCCGTGCTGCCGGAGAAGGCCTTGATGAGGTCACCACTGCCCTTATTCGTCACCACCAGCCCGGCGTCACTGCTTTGCTGGGTGATCCACAGTCCAACGCCGTTGTTGGACTTTTGCTCGATCATCACTCCAGGAGGATGTAAGCCACTGGAACGGGTGACGAAGTGGACGCCGCCGTAGGCGCGTACCTTGAACTGGTTGGCCCGGTCGGAGGTGAAATCCGCGTTGGTGGAGTCGGCCCAGACGAAGGCGCCGTTATGGCGAGCCTTGGCCCGTCGCCCGGCCGCGAAACTGTAGCTGCCCTGGGCGGTGTTGAAAGAGCCTCCGGGCACAGTGGCATAGTAGCCGCTGGCGGTGTTACCATAGCCGCCGCCCACGGTGGCACGAGAGCCTCTGGCAGTGTTCCAATATCCCCCGCCCACGGTGGCTTGGGCACCGCTGGCGGTGTTGTGATATCCCCCGCCCACGGTGGCATAAATCGCGTTTGATGGATTGCTGTCATCGCTGCCTGCGCGGTTGTAGCCGCCCCCACCGATGGTGCCGTACTTGTCCGTTACCCGGTTCCCGGTGTCGGCGTCGTTCGGGTCGGAACGGCCCCCACCGGCGATGGTACCGTAGTCTGCCGTGACAGTGTTACCGTGACCGCCACAAATTGCACCGTAGTTACCCCGGACGGTGTTCCCTCGTCCGCCCGCAATAGTACCGGCACCGTCATAGAAGCCCAGATTTCTGATCGCATTGCTTACACCACCACCAATAGTGCTGCCCTCGCCGCCGTTATCGACAATATTGTGCATTCCCCCACCGATGGTCGAACCGTGGGAAGCATCAAGTACAACGTTGTGGAGTCCTCCACTGACCGTACCGTACTCTGCGTAATAGTCCCATATCTTATTCTCGCTACCGCCCCCTATTGTGCCGTAGAGTCCTGCTACCCAGTTGCCTTGTCCACCCCCGATGTGCGCGAACAGATCGGTGACGACCTCCTCGTCAGTGCCAATGTAGTTGTCTATGCCTCCCACTATGGCCGAGAAACCATCCCGAATGATATTGGGTTTGTCAGCCGTTCCTCCGCCCCCTATGAACGATCCCTCGGGATCCTGGGGGCCGGACATCCATATCCGGTGGTAGACATAATTGGCGCTGTGCCCGCCGATGATGTTGGGACTCCGGTCTCCGGGCTCGATGCGGAAGGCCTGAGTATTACTCACCCGGATGGTGAAAGTGACCCGGTCTGTGGTGCCCAGGAAGTTGTGGTTGGGGTCGGTGCCCGCGTTGCCGGTCAGGGACCAGTAGGCGCCACCGCCACCCGCCTCGTCGTTGGCACACGTCCACCGACTGCCGTTCCACTTGGGTACCTGGCCGTTGCTGCAACCTTGTGGCAGGCGATAACTCCCCTGCAGGCTGAACTGGGTGCCGCTGAGGGTGAGGCCCGTGCCTGCGGTGTAGGTGGTGTCGTTGTCCACGCCGTCCGCGAACCCGGCAGGGACGCCCGTCAAACCGTTCCACGGCGCGGCGAGGCTGTAGAGGGCGTAAGGCACGGCCACGATGGGTTGACGGGGACTGAGCACCGTGAAACTCCCTGTGCTGTCCCCGGGGCGCACCGCCACTTCCAGCCAGCGGGCCTCCCCGTCAAAGGCTCCGCTGCCGAAATCCAGGTAGACGATGAAAAAGCCGTCCGTTACCTCCACATCGTCCCGCCCTACGGTGGAGCCAATCTGGTGCCCTCCGGTTTGTGCATCGTACAATTTGAAGCGAAAGTCGTAAGTCCCGTTGGCCGGTCGACCACCGTCGTTCAGGCGACCCTGGTACATGAACGACGTGTCCAGGGGCGTCTGGATGGACATCTGGCCCTGGGGGGCCGGTCCTTGCGCGCGGCTCATGCTCATGCCAAGCCCGATGAGGAGCACTACGGTCACCAGGATCATCAAAACGACCGATCGCCGTCTCATCACACACCTCCTATCCTGTCTTCACGTCCGTGTGTCCCGGATTTCCTCGTAGATTTCCCAATAGATTCGATATTAGACAGGCTATCGACCGGGGGCTCCGTTTAAGCCGTTTCCAGCGGCCTTCGCCTCGATGTAGCACGGGGTCTTTAGCCCCGTGCGTGCTATCGCATGAGAATGCGGGGCAGGTAGAAACGCCGCCAGGAGACGTATTCGTCCGCTCCGATGTCGGGCGCCGGGCCATAGGGGCGCGGGTCGCCGTCGATGTCCGTGGTGATCCCCGCGTCTACGCCCGCGTCGCGCGCGGCCGAGTCCGGGAGGATGTGGTAATCGCCGACATCCGGGTCCACGAACGCCGGGTCCCCCCGGACGTTCACCGTGCCGGTGCGAACAGTGCCGCTGCCCTCCCAGTCATGCCCGTTGGCCCAGATCCCGCTTCCCCACAGGGTGGCCTCCAGCGTGGCCGTGCTCCCCACGCTGACCGAAATGCCCACCGTGTGGCTGACCAGGATGGTGTTGGTCAGTACGGCCTGAGCCCTCATGAGGAAGAGTCCTGAGCCGTCCCCGCCGCGGTTTTGAGCAATGGTGTTGTGCAAGAGTGTGGACGCAGCGTTCTGCAGGTAAAGCCCCTCCCCGCTTTCTGTTGCCGTGTTGTGGGTGAGGATGTTGTTCACCACGCGCGTGGTGCGATTGCTCGTAATCGCAATTCCGCCTCCTGAAGATGCCGTGTTTCCCCATATTCGGTTGTCCAAAATGCGCACGGGGCTGCCACCACTGTTAATGCCGATGCCACCGCCCAAACCTCCTCGGTTGTTCTCTATCACGTTCCTTTCAATCGTGGCGCCCGCACCGCTCAGGTAGATGGCCCCTCCATGGCCGCTTCCGTTGCCGCGAAAGAGGTTCCCTTCGACAAGGGCGTTGGTCGTCCACATGAGATACAGCCCGCCACCGAAGTCCGCCGTGTTGGAGATAAAGCGATTGTGGCGAAAGACGGGCGAGCGCGAGATGGCCCTGGCCCCACCGCCCCAACGGGCCGTGTTGCTCATCACCAGGCTGTTCTCCAGCCGGGCATCACTTCCCGAGATGAAAAGACCGCCTCCCCCACCGGGGCTTGTGTTGCTTACGATGACACAGTTGTTGATGTGAGCCCGAGATCCCTTGATGTAAACCCCACCGCCCACATCCAGGGTGGAGTAGCCGCCAAGACCGGCGGCATTGCCGTTGGTAAGGATCAATCCGTCCAGCACGGGACTGATGGGGCCTTCGATATAGACCACCCGACGGTGGTTCTCGCCATCCAGCGTGGTGGGGTGTGCGTCCGGGTCGCGCACCACCGGCCCGCCGGCCGCACCATCCCACCCACCGTAAAGGGTAATACTCTTGGTCAGGGTGATGACGGCGGCGCCGGTGCCCGTGTACCGGCCCTCGGCGAGGTACAGGGTATCGCCGTCGTGGGCCCGGGCCAGCGCGGTGGATAGGGCGCAGGGATGGGCCCGGGTACAGGCGGTGCCGCTGCCGTCGGGCGCGACGAACAGAGTGCCCGCCTGGGCCGTGACACCCGAGGACATCAGCGCAAACAACAGCAGAAGGCCGATAAGAGTCAGAATAACGGACAACGTCGTTTGTCTCATGCGGCACATGGTTGTCCTCCTGGGGCAAATGAGTAACGAGTGACGAGTGACGAGTAACTGGCTGGCGGGAAGACAACGATTAACGATTGACGATTAACGATTAAAAGGGTTGGCGCGAGGACAGGATTGACCCTACAGCGCCAACGTTAGTAACGAGTAACGGAGTAACGAGTAATTGGTTGGCGTGGCAGCAAGGTTCTCGCCACAAAGCCGAGCTTGTCTTCAAATTACGCATTACGAATCACGCATCACGTTACGCATTACGCATCACGAATTACGTCATCAAGCCAAGCTGCGCCTCCAGTACCGACCTCCTTACCGGCGCCTGACGCATGACGTTACGCATTACGCATCACGCATTACGTACCCGATGCCGAATTTCATCCGACCACGCCAACCTCTCCTCGGCGCCTGACGTGTGACGAGTGACGTCTGACGTAACGAGTGAGTAACCGGCACGGGGGCAGGATTGGCACGACAACGCCAACCTGCCCCCCCAAGTCACGCATTACGAATTACGCATAACGGCTTCCGCCCCCTACTCTCCCTGTGCTTTCAACATGTCCGGCAGGTACATGTGCCAGCCGGGGACGTTGCCGCACCAGTAGCCGATGCACACCTGGTACTCACCCCCGTCGGAGGTGGCGGCGACGGGCTGACCGATGGTGGCGTCCAGGATGTAATGGCCGCCACTGCTCCTCCCCCCGCCCCCGCCGATGACGTGCCAGGGGATATCGTAGTCACCTCTCGCCAAAACGAACTGGCCTGTGATTATTAGAACGGAGATAACGAGCAAAAGTATCAGAAATTTTCTTTTCATGGCCGCCCCCTATAACACCGATCTATCCATTTATCTAGAGATCGCGTTAGTAAATCAACACCATGATACTCCCGTCTGAACCACTGCCGTTTGTTGCCCATCGTAAGCACATAAGTTTATCAGACGGTAGGAGGGAACCTCCGGGCAAATTAAACCCACAACTTACACCCCGGGGCTGAAGTATTCCAGCAATCGGCGTTGGTAGAGCCATCGCGACGAAGAAGCGGTCGTGAACGTTGAAATTGAAATCGATGACGCACATTCCTGCCGCGCCCCCATTCGCGATGGTGATACTCCTCCCTGCACTGTTGAAATAACGATAAATCGTGCTCCCCGATCTGCCACACTTGGCATACACCGCGGCCTTTATTAATCCGTTCGCCGTCCTGGGCTGCCAGACCGTACCACTGTCGTCCACGTCAAAGATCAGGCGACCGTTCTCGTCGTAGATCTCGAAATCGGAATCGCTATCGTTCTTGTCGTGATCCAGATCAATGCGCACGTTATCGTTGACCTTTATAACGATGTCGCTGCTGGGGTAGCGGGGATCGGAGGAGATAACACCGTTGTCCTTAGTACTGGCAGTACCCCCTAATACCAGGTCCGCGTCTGCATCCTCCTTTGCCCGCGCGTACAGGGCCACGCCTCCGGACGCGGTGTTGACGAATTTACCCCCGTACCCGTTGGCCGACGGACTCTCCCCGTACACACCGATGTCCCGGCCCCTACCGCCAACGCCGATATACGTTGCGTTCGTCGCAGATCCGTTGGAAGAGGCCTCGATGCCGTATTTCCACGACAGTGAGGCAGGCGGTGGCAACCGGTAGAATGAATTCAAGGTGACGCTGCTCGTATCATCCCGGACGGTTGCGCCCGGCCGCAGGCTGAGCGCATAGGGCACCGGATAGATGGGCTGGCGGGGGCTTAACACCGTGTACGGTCCCGTGCTGGTCCCCGGTCGGACTTCCACTTGAAGCCATCGGGCGTCGCCGGTAAACGCGGGGGAGCCAAAACTCAGGGACACGGTGAAAAGGCCATTCCGCACGCGGACGTTGTTGCGGATAACCGTCCCGCCGATCTGATGTCCGCCTGTCTGCGCGTCGAAAAGACGAAAGCGGAAGTCGTAAACATCGTTCGCCGGAGAACCGCCATCCAGCAAGCGTCCCTGATAGAGGATACCGTTGGGCACGACGCTTTCCACCGAGAGGGATACGTTATCGGGACTTTCCCCCTGAGGGGATACCCCCTGCGCTTGAGATATCCCACCGATGGCCAGGAGTAAGAGGGATAGGAGTACGAAGTACGTCAACCATTTCCTGCTCATGGGAACACCTCCTTTGTCATTTGTTAGGGCAACGCCCGTCCGTCTGTATCTACCACGTGGGTGAGGAATGTGATCACGTCGTTCCAGGACGCGAAATACCAGCGGCGTCCACTCTGGATGTGTTCGATTTCATATTGCCACCCATCCTCCTCTTCTCCCCGCCGGGCGGACACCCGCCACATGCGCAGGAGAAAGGAAATGTAAATCGCTCGAGTGTCATTCAAGGCATATCCCCCCGGATGGAATTCGGCTTCAGCATAACTCAAGCAGTTCCACAAAATTTCCACACGGGAAGTCCGTTAGAGGCGACGCAGGAGGACACTCGGCGATGGGCGCTCGCGTGGACGTGTGACGGATGACGTCACGCATCACGTATTCAGTCCCGAAGGACCACGTCCTTCCAGAACCACCACTTGAGCGGGGAAAAGGGGAATGTGCGCACTCGGCGTTGGAGGAGAAGGACCCAGCGGGAGTACACGAGGGGGAGGATGGGAGCTTCGCGCACGAGAAGGCGGTCCGCTTCCCGGTAGAGGGCCATGCGCTCCTCCTGGTTCTTGCGGGCCAGAGCCTCCTCGACGAGGGCCGTATAGCGGGGGTGTTCCCATCCCGTCCACTCGAAAAGGGCACTTACCCGCAGGAAACTGTCCGGATCGGGGTAATCGGCGACCCAGCCGCCGAGGAAGATGTGAGGATGGGGGCCCGAGGCGCGGTGCTGCACGTACTGCTCCCAGGGGACGACGGAGAGGACAACGGGCACGTTCAACACCCGTTCCCACGCGCGCTGTAACACCCGGGCCGCCGCGGCCGCACCGGGAAAGACCTGGAACGTCACCTCGGGGAAACCGCGGCCCTCGGGATATCCCGCCTCGGCCAGGAGGGCTCGCGCCCGGGCCGGGTCGTACTCCAGGCCGATATCCGGCGAATGCCCGGGCATTTCCGGGGGGATGAGACCGCCCACGGCCGGTGTGAAGTGGAGGCCGAACATGGCGGGGATGCTCCAGCGACGGTTGATACTGTGGGCAAACGCCCGACGTACCCGCACATCATCGAAGGGCGGGCGCCGCACGTCGAATCCCACAAAGCGCACGAAGAAATTGGGGTGGGTGAACACCTGGTCCCCGTACAGGCGGCAGATGCGCTGGATCTGATCCTGGGGAAGGCCCCACAGGGGCAGGAACACATCCAAGGCCTCCTCCCGGAAGGCCTTCCACTTCCGTTGTCGGCTCCGGGGATGGGAACCCAGGTAGAGGATGATCTCTTCCACGTTGCCGGGCCAGCGGCCCACGTACTCCTCGAAGCGACGCAACACCAGCTCCTCCCCCCACGTCCACCTTTCCAAGCGGAAGGCGCCGTTCGTCACCACATGCTCCGGGAACCACCACCGTTCCCCCTCCCGTTCCACCACATGGGTGGGTACCGGACGGGTGATGGGGTGAGCAACGAGGTGGGGGAAGAAGCTGCACGGCCGTTCCAGAGTCACCAGCAGGGTGAGATCGTCCACGGCCTGGATCCCCACCTTTCGGGGGTCCACTTCGTCTCCCCGGTGATAGGCCTGCGCGTTGCGGATGGGGAAGAGGATACGGGCCAGGGGGTTGCGGTTGGACGGGTGGAGGACGCGCAGCCACCCGGTGACGAAATCCCGGGCGGACACGGGACGTCCGTCACTCCACACCATGTCCTCCCGCAGGTGGAAGACGTACTGCCGTCCGTCCTCCAGGGCCTCCCATGCCCAGGCCCCGTCGGGCACCACGTTGAGCGCGGGATCCCATTCCACAAGGCCCCGGAAGAGGAACTCGATGACGCCGCCGGAATTCCCATCGCGGGAGCAGGCCGGGTCGAGGGTGAGGCAGTGAGACCAGTCCACGCGCAGGGGGGCCCGGGGCACGGGGGCCACGGACGCGGCGGGGAAAATGTGTCGCCACAGGCGGAAGCTCTCGTCGTACACCCGACGGGCCTCTGCGAAATCGAAGGCGATGTGGTAGACCAGCCCCAGCCGCATGAGGGTGTTGGCCGCTCCCTCCTCATCGCCCAGATCGCGTTGCAGGGCGAGCGCGCGTTCGTAGTGGTAGACGGCTTCCCGGTAAGCGTACATTTGGCGGGCCTTGTCCCCCGCGCGCAACCAGAAGGAGACGGCCTGGGACCATTCCCCCGCCTGCTGCAAGTGATGGGCGATCAGGGCCGGGCGGTCGGGGGTCAGGTGGCGTAGGGCGATGGCGGCCCGACGGTGCAACATGCGACGCCGGGCGTGGAGCATCCGGCGGTACACCGTCTCCCGCACGATCTCGTGGACGAACTCGTACGTCGTCCCCTTCTCCCGCAGCACCCCTCGCCGCACCAGCTCCTCCAGCCCCTCGAGCACGTCCTCCTCCTGGTACCCACTCGTTTGCACCAGGACGGGAAAGGGGATGGGGGAATCGAGGACGGCCGCGGCTTCTAGCACATGTCGTCCCCTGGGGGAGAGGGGGGCCAGCCGCCGTTGCACCGCGTCCTGGACCGTGGCAGGGAGGGGCATGTGCGCCAGATCCGGTCCGGCCGCGCGCTCCTCTTGCAGCCAGCGGATGACCTCTGTGAGGAAGAGGGGATTTCCTCCGGTGAGGCGGTGCAGCTCCACCCCAAAGGTGTGGGGATCCTGTACCCAGGGGAGCACCCGACGCACGAGGGTTTCGATGTCCGAGGAGGAAAGCCCGTCCAGGACGATTTCGGTGAGCCGCTGCCGTTGGGCCAGTATCTCACGCAGGGGGATGAGAAGGGGCGCGTATTCGCTCCGGTACGTGCCGATGAAGAGGAGGGGAAGGAGGTCCACCTGGGGGAGCCAGTGTTGCAGCCAGGTGAACGTGCTCTGGTCCAGCTCCTGGAGGTTGTCCGCGAAGAGGATGAGGGGGGGATAGGCGGTGGCCAGGCCGTGGAAGAGTGCGCTCAATCCCCGGTACACCCGGGCGGGAGAGCCGGCCTCCGGCGCGAAGAGGATGTCGCGCAGCCCGCGGTCGATGAAGCGACGGAGGGTGTCGTTCACGGGGAGGGCTTGCAGCGCGGCGCGGAGCGCAGCGTAGGGGACGTTCCGTTGGGCCGGGGAGCCGGTGAGGGAGACGACGAGGAGGTCGGGGTGGGAGGCGAGGAATTCCCGGACGAGGCGGGTTTTGCCGCTCCCCATTTCCCCGGAGAGGAGGACGACCCGACCGTGGCCGGTTCGCACC
>WGAA01000006.1 GCA_015489285.1 Anaerolineae bacterium
CATTACGCATCACGCATCACGTAACCAAAGCCAAGATACAACCGGCCGTTGCCAACCCCCTCATTACGCCAACCCTGACGCATGACGCCTGACGCCTGACGTATTATACCCCTTCCCCAAGCGACAAAAAACCCTCCCCCCTGCCCAGCATCGGCAGGGAAGAGGGCACGTGTCCTTCTGATGAGTCCGAATCAGGGATTACAGGCCGAGCATTCCCGCGGCCGACCGGACGGACATGAAGGCGAACCAATTCATGAAAATGCCCACACCGAACACGCCGATAATCATCAACCACAGAGCCCAGCGCATCCCCCGGGCTACGGCAAAGGCCGGCCGCTCGGGCACCTCCACGAAGAACATCTGCTTGACCACCTTCAAATAGTACCCCGCGGCCACCACCGCGTTGACCAGCGCGACAACGGCCAGAGCGTAATACTCCTGCCGTACCACCGGTGCGAAGACGAACAACTTCGCAGCGAACCCGGCCAGAGGGGGCACCCCTGCCAGACTCAGCAGGAAAATGAGCATGGCCGCCGCAAGGAAAGGCGCCCGTGCAATCAACCCCGCAAAATTATCCAGAGTAGCATCCCCGGTGCCGTCCTCCACTGCGGCCACCACAGCGAAGGCCCCCGCATTCGTGAACGCGTAAGCCACCACGTACATCAACACGCCATCCAGCCCGTTGAAGGGGTGACCGCCTGCCGGCGCGGTCACCGCCACCAGGCCCATCAAAATGAACCCGGCGTGGGCGATACTGGAATACGCCAGCATCCGCTTGACGCTCGTCTGGCGGAGCGCGATGAGATTCCCCACCGTCATCGTCAGAATGGCCAAACCGTACAGGAGAGCCATCCAATACTCGCCCAGGGAAGGCATCGCCGTCAAGAACACCCGGGCCATCACTGCGAAACCGGTCGCCTTGGACACGGTGGAGAGGAACATGGTCACCGGCGTAGGCGCGCCCTCGTACGCGTCGGGGGCCCACTGGTGGAAGGGCACCAGCGACGCCTTGAAGGCGAACCCCACGGCCGCCAGGATCACCGCGGGCCAGGCCACCCACTCCAAATTCGCCAGCACATCCCCCGCCTGTAACCGTCGAGCGATCTCCGCCAAATCCGTCGTCCCCGTCAGCCCGTACAGGAGGGAAAAGCCGTACAACATAATGGCCGAAGCCACGGCCCCGTACAGGAAATACTTGATGGCCGCCTCGTTGGAACGCTTATCATCCCGCAGAAATCCCGTCAACACATAGGAAACGATACTCAACGTCTCCAACCCCAGATACACCGTGATCAAATCTGTCGCGGAGACGGCCACGAACACGGCCAGCGTAGCCACCAGCAAAAACGCGTAGAACTCCCCCAAAAAGCGGGTACGCTCCCGCATGTAGCGTACACTGGCCAGAATCACCAGGACGACGGTCACCGCGGCCACCAACTTGAAGTAAAAGGCGAAGGAATCCGCGGCCAGCGTGCCGGCCACCACCTCCTGCGCTCCCCACTGGGCAAACGCGGCGACAAAGGCCAGGACCAACCCGGCAATACTCACCCCGGGCAACAGCCACAGCGCGGTCCGTCGCCGCGCGTACAGGTCGACGAAAATCACCACCAGCGCGGTGACCAGTAGAATCAACTCCGGTAAGAGTCGAACAACGTTCAGCGTATTGAGCATGGTTCGCGTCTTCCTCCAAGCAGGAATTAGAACATAAACCCTGCTTTAGTTAGCAACTCCACCGCGGCGCTGTTGAAGAAATTCACCAGCGGTGTAGGATACAGGCCCAGGAAGAACATGATGAGAATCAAAGGCCACAACGTCGCCTTCTCATATCCGACCATATCCCACAACTTGTTGCCCCAGCGTTCCTCGTTGAACTCGCCCAGGAACACATTTGCCACGATGCGCCACAGGATGTAACCGGCCGTCACCACCACGCCGATGGCCCCGATGGCCGCCCAGATGCGCACGATATCGAACGCGCCCCGGAAGACGAAGAACTCGGACCAGAACCCGGCCAGCCCGGGCAAGCCCAGAGAAGCGAAGCCCGCGACCATGAAGATCCCGTAATAGTAGGGGAGCTTGGCGCTCAACCCGCCGAAAGCCGTCAGGTCCCGAGTATGGGCCCGCTCGTAGAGGATGCCCACGAGGAAGAACAGGGCGCCGGTAATGATGCCGTGGTTGAACATCTGGAGCATGGCGCCATCCATGGCCAAGGCCGCGCTGTCCTTTGACGCCAGCCAGGGCACGGACCCCGTCAGCGCGACGCCGGCCGCGCCCAAGCCGAGCATCACATACCCCATGTGGCTCACCGAGGAATACGCGATGAGGCGCTTCAGGTCCGTCTGCGCCATACACACGAAAGCGCCGTACACAATGCTAATGACGCCCAGGATGACCATGAGGAAGCCCCAATAGGCAAAGGCCGAGGGCAGAATGGGCAAGAGAATGCGCAGGAACCCGTAGGCGCCCAGCTTCAGCAAAATGCCGGCCAGAATGACCGAACCCGCCGTAGGGGCCTCCGTGTGGGCATCGGGCAACCAGGTGTGGAACGGCCAGGAAGGCACCTTGATGGCCAACCCCAGGAAAATGCCGAAGAACACGAGACTGGCGCGCACAATATCATCGGCAAAGGGACGCATCTCCGTCAACTTCACAATGTCGAACGTCCCCGTCTTGAAGTAGAGGGCCAAAAAGGCCAACAACATGGCCACCGACCCCACCAGGGTGTAGAGGAAGAACTTCAACGAAGCGTACATCCGGTTCTCATGTCCCCAGATGCCGATGAGGAAGAACATGGGCACCAGCCCCACCTCCCAGAACACGTAGAAGAGCACCAGATCCAGGGCCATGAACACCCCGAACATCCCCGTTTCCAGGAGGAGGAACAGGAAGAAGTACTCCTTCACCCGGTGTTTGATCACCCGAGCGGAATAATAAAGGGAAAGCGTCGTCAGCAGCGCGGTCAAGAAGATCAGGGGAACGCTCAACGCGTCCGCACCGATGTGATACGACGCGCCCAACTGGGGAATCCACGTCACCTGCACCTCATACTGGATTCCCCCTGTGCCTCCCAGGAACCGCGTCCCGTAATCCACGAAGAGCACCGCGGCCAACACCAGCGGCACCACACTCATCCAAATGGACACCCGACGAATGCGGTCCTCCTGCTCTTTGGGGATGAGCAAAACCCAAAGGGAGGCCAACAGCGGCCAGAACAGAATGATCGTCAACACCCATCTTTCGAAGAATGCCATAGGTGTTCCTCCCAGAAAACGAATTTCAACGTTAGTGTGCACATCCCGTGCACCGGGACATCTCTACTAGAACACGGTCAAAAGCAACAAGACGGTTACCGTCAACGCAATGGCCAACAGATAATTCTGCACCTGACCCGTCTGGATCTGGCGGAACCACTCGCCCAGCACGTTGGAGACCCACGCGGTCAAGTTGACGAGGCGGTCGATAATCTGCTCGTCCACGAAGCGGCGGGTGGAAAAGGCCAACCACCGCCCGAACCGCCCCACCTTGTCCACCAGCGGATCGATGATCCACACATCGTCCACCTTGTACAGGAACACGGCGAACCACTTGGCAAAGGCGATGATCGTGCCCTGATAAATCTCGTCGATCCAGTACTTGTGGTACAGCACCTGCCACAACCCGTTCAGCGGCCGCTCCAACGGATCCTCGAACCCCAGAGGGCGGGTCCCGTAAATCAGCCAGGCGACCAACAACCCACCCAGGGCCATCGTCATGGAGATGAGGGCCGGCACCGGGTTGAAGGGCACCGGTTCCATGTGAATGTGCAGGGCCTCCGCCTGGATCTCCATCACCGACTGGAACCATCCCTTCACCAACGGCCCCAGGCCGGGGAACGTCTCCGGGATGCCCACCCAACCGCCGGCGATGGCGAAAACGGCCAGGATGATGAGCGGATACGTCATCGTCTTCGGGCTCTCGTGCGCGTGGCGGGCCGCCTCCGTTCGGGGCTCGCCGAAGAAGGTCATGAAGATCTGCCGCCCCGTGTAGAACGCGGTGAGGAACGCGGCCACGGCCAGGGTCCAGAAGACCCACATGTGCCCGTTGTGCCACGCCTCGGCCAGGATCTCATCCTTGGACCAGAAACCGGCCGTGATGATGGGGAACGCGGCCAGGGACAGGCCCCCCGCGATGAAGGTCCACGCGGTAATGGGCATCTTCTTCATCAACCCGCCCATGAACCGCATATCGTTGGGGTTGAACTCCAGGCCGCCCAGGTCCTCCTCCCCATGTGCGTGCTCGTGGGCCACATGGTGGCCGTGATGCATCGCGTGGATGACCGACCCGGAGCCCAGGAAAAGGAGAGCCTTGAAGAAGGCGTGCATCAGCAGGTGGAAGGCCGCGGCCACATACGCCCCGATGCCCAGGGCGGCGAACATGTACCCCAGCTGAGAAATGGTCGAATACGCCAGAACCCGCTTGATGTCGAACTGGGCCACACCGATGGTCGCGGCGAACAGGGCCGTAAAGGTCCCGATGAACGCCACGAACCACATGGCCCCGTTGTGCCCGTGGGCCACCACGTGGAAGAGGGGGAACGTGCGGATGATGAGGTAGACCCCTGCCGAAACCATCGTCGCCGCGTGGATGAGGGCGCTCACCGGCGTCGGGCCCTCCATCGCGTCGGGCAACCACACGTGGAGGGGGAACTGGGCCGACTTACCGATGGCCCCCCAGAAGACCAGAATCGCCAGCAACGTGGCCCAACGCACATCGCCGAACACGGGCATCTGGGTCATCTGCTCGGCCAGGCGCTCCAACGTATGAGGGGCCAGCACCTCACTCCAGCGCAAAGACCCCGTCATCGCGTACAGGAGCACCATCCCCGCGAGCATCACCGTATCCCCCACACGGGTAGTGATGAAGGCCTTCAGGGATGCCCGGCGGGCCCGCTCCACCTGCGCGTGGTCGATATGTGTTTCCCCCGGCTTGCGGAAGGACCAGAACCCGATGAGCAGGTAAGAACACACACCCATCAGCTCCCAGAAGATGAACGCCAGGAGCATATTATCTGCCAGGATGAACCCCAGCATTCCCGTGGCGAACAGGGCCAGATAGGCGAAGAAGCGGCTAAACCGGGGATCCCCCTCCATATACCCCAGAGAGTAGATGAAAATCAACAGACAGAGGAAGGGGACCATGAACAGCATCGCCGCGGTGAGCAAATCCACCTGAAACCCGGTGACGAACACCGTATGCCCCCCGGGGAACCAGGGCACGGTCCACGCCATGGGATGCTCCGCGTAATGCTCCGGGTGCAACAGGGCCCGGAACGCGAAATACCATCCCAACAACCAGGAAAGAGCCGTCGCCCCGATGGTCAGGCTGGCGCTCAACCGCTTATCGTGATTCGTCACCAGGACAATGGTGATAAACGCCAAAAACGGCAACGCCGGTATAAGAACCAGTAATGTATCCATATCCACCCTCGTAGTACCCCAAGGATAGTTGGCCGAACTCCCAGCCGATGAGAACGAACTACCCCTTCAACAGTTGAATCTCGTCCACGTTGACCGACTCCCGCAGACGATAGAGCGCGATGAACAACGCCAAACCGACCGCGGCCTCGGCCGCAGCCACCGTGAGCACGATGACGGCAAACACCAACCCGGCCACATTCTCCGGCTGCGTGTAACGCCAGAAGGCCAACAAGTTAATGTTCACCGCGTTCAACATCAACTCCACACCCATGAGAATGGCCACCGCGTTCCGTCGGGACAACACACCGAAGAGCCCCAACACGAAGAGCACCGCGGCAACCGCCAAGTACCACGACAACGGCACCATCATTCCCTCCTTCGAGCCTCAAACCTCCTTTTCCCGGGCGATCAACACCGCGCCCACCAAAGCGGCCAGCAACAACACCGACGCCACCTCGAAGGGCACCACATACCGGCCGACAAGGGCCCGTCCCAACTGCTCGATGGTATCGGGGGGTACAGGCTTCTCCACCACCGGCCACTGCACCCGGAACACCACCACATACAACAGCACCAGCCCCAACACCACGCTGGCCAACCCGGCCCAAGCGGCCTGATCGTTACGCGGAGACGTGCGCCCGGACATCATGCCGCGGGTCAACATAATGGCAAAGATGATAAGGGTCGCAATAGCGCCCACATAAATCAACACCTGGGCCACGGCCAGGAACTCCGCCTCCAGCAACACGTACAGGGCGGCCACCCCGAAGAAACTGGCCACCAGGAAAAGCGCGCTGCTGAACAAATTCTTGTGCGTCACCACCATCAGCGCGCTCCCCACCGTAAACAGGCTAACGAGGAGAAACACCACCTTTAGGATCATGGGTATTCCCGCTCCTCTAAGTCATCGAGATGAGACCGCGCGGCCTTCAGGAGACCACCGCCGCGCCCTCGGACAATCGCTTAATCTGCAAACGCAAGTGGCGTCCCACAAGTCCCGCCACCACCAGCAGAATGAACACGTTCACCAGGAACAACAACACATCCCGCACCAGCGGAGCCACGGGCAACTTGACGAAAACGGCCGCCACCAGCACCAGAACCAACCCCGTGGGCACCATGACCTTCCAGGCGAAGGCCATCATCTGGTCGATGCGCAAGCGGGGGAACGTGGCCCGGATCCACATAAAAGCGAACACCAGCACAAAGGACTTGGCCAGGAAATAGAAGATCCCCAGCGCGGGCACCTGCTCCACAAAGGGGCCCCGCCACCCGCCGAGGAACAGGGTCGTCGCGATGGCGCTCAGGATCAACGTGTTCAAGAAAAAGGCCAGGAAGAACCAGGCGAACTTCATCCCACTGTACTCGATGTGGTACCCCGCTACGATTTCCGAGTCCGCCTCCAACAGGTCGAAGGGCGTCCGCTCGTTCTCGGCCAGGGCGGCCAGGAAGTAGAGGAAAAAGGCCGCCGGCATGACCACCCCAAACCATCGCCCATGAGCCTGCTGCTCCACCAGCTTCTCCATGCTCATCGTCCCCGCGAACAGCACAGGGACGGACATGGCGAGGATCATGGGGATCTCGTAGGAAAGAAGCTGGGCCACCGCGCGGAACCCACCGAGCAACGCGTACTTGTTGTTGGAGGACCAGCCGGCCATGAGGATGGCCATAATCCCCACCGACCCCATGGCCACCAGATAAAGCACGCCCACGTTGATATCCGCGCCGATAAGTCCCGGTCCAAAGGGAATGACCAGAAGCAACATCAACACCGCGAACACGGCCAGGCCGGGAGCCAGGTTATAAGACAATCGCTCCGCGTTGTCGGGCGTAATATCCTCCTTGGTCAACAACTTCAGCGCGTCGGCCACCGTCTGCACCAGACCGTAAGGCCCGACCCGGTTGGGCCCCAACCGGTCCTGCACGCGTGCGGCCAACTTACGTTCCAGCCACACGGCGAACAAGACGCTCGTCAACCCCAAACCCAAGAGGATGAGGGTAATGACCAACGCGTCCAGGAACACGATCCACCCGGAGGATAGCCCGGCCCCCTGGAGCAAAGCATGCCACCAATCCCCAATCTGCGGTTTCAACACGTCCATCACCTTCCCCCTATTGCCACTCGAGGATACCTTTACGCCAAGCGTATACCAAGGCGACTGCCAGCAAGCCGATGAACAACGCCATCTCCACCAAAGCGAACAATCCCAATTTGCCGTACGCTACGGCCCAGGGATAGAGGAACACGACTTCCACATCGAAGACGACGAAGACCAGGGCGAAGAGGTAGTACTGGGCCCGGAATTGCACCCACGTGTCGCCGATGGTCTCCATGCCGCACTCGTATGTGGAGTTCTTGAGGGGGTTGGGTTTGCTGGGGCGAACGAGCCGGGCAAACAGGAGAACGATAAAGGGGAATGTAAGCGCAACAAGCGCGTATAGACCGATAACGGCATAGGTGTTGAGCATGCCGTGCCTCCTCGCACTAGGTTAACCGCCGCCGCGCCCCCAATTATAGGGCAGGTTGAAAAAAGGTGCCAAACCACATGGCAACTCTGGCGCTACTCCGTTGGGGGCGAATATCCCCCCTGCCACTCCGGGTACAGGTCGTTCTCCAAGCCCAGACGGGCCAGGATGCGCCCGACCAGGCTGTCGACCACCTGGTCCAACGTGCGGGGCCGCTCGTAGAACGCGGGCATGGGGGGGAAGATGATCGCGCCCATCTCCGCAGCCCGGAGCATGAGACGCAAATGCCCCAGGTGCAGCGGCGTCTCCCGCACGACGAGAAGCAGGGGACGCCCCTCCTTCAACGTCACGTCCGCGGCCCGCGTCAACAGATCCGACGCGTAGGAATGGGCCACCGCGGACAGGGTCTTGATGGAACAGGGGACGATGACCATGCCCAGGGTGCGGAAGGACCCGCTGGCGATGGGGGCAGCGATGTCCCCCGGGCGGTATACCACGTCGGCCAGGGCCTGAACGGCCTGGGGGCTCCACGACGTTTCCTGGCGGATGGTGGCCCGCGCGGCCGGGGAGATCACCAGGTGCGTCTCCACATCGGGGAACGCGCGCAACACCTCCAGCAGGCGAATCCCCAAGATCTGACCGCTGGCTCCGCTCATGCCCACGACGAGACGACCGCGTTTCTTCCCTTCCCCTGCCATGTGTCCTCCTCAATAGCCCACGAAGCGCGCGTACAGGGATTTGGCCAGGTCCACATCGCCGGTCCCCCGGATGAGGGCTCGGGCGTCGGGGAACACGGTTATCTCATACCCGTCCACTTGGAAGCGAAGCATGTACTCGTTCACCCGCACATCGCGCACGTCCGCGTTGGAGCGCAATTTCTCCGCCAGGGCGTAAAGGTCGATCCGATGGCGTCCTCGGGTGAGGATCTGGACGCTGTTGCTCCCGCAGAGGCGGGTGGCCCAGGTGCCCGCTTCCGCGTGGAGGAATTCGTATTTCCCCTGGCCGCAGGCCGGACACTCCGGGCGGGCCTCCACTTCCACCACGTCCCAGGTGTTCGCCATCATGTCGAAGTACACCAGGCCCCGGTTCAACACCCCCATTCCCGTGAGCACTTTCATGCCCTCCCCCGCGCTGAAGGAGGCGATCACGCCCACAACGGGGCCCAGGACGCCCAGGGTCTCGCACGTCTCTCCCGTGCCCGGCGCGGGCACGGTCTCGAAGATGCAGCGGAAACAGGGTCCCTTGTGGGGGATGAAGGTGGCGGAGGAGCCGTAAGCCGCGATGGCGCCCGTGTAGACCCAGGGGATGTTCTTGTAGAGGCTCACGTCGTTGATCAGGTAGCGGGTGAAGAAGTTGTCGGAACCGTCCATGATGAGGTCGATGTCCTCGGTCAGTTCCAGCGCGTTATCCGGGTTGAAATCCGCGACTACGGGTTCGATGGTGATCTCGCTGTTCACCCGTTGGAGTTTACGGGCTGCGGCCACGGCTTTGGGCAGCCCCGAACGCACGTCCTCCTCATCGTAAAGGGCTTGCCTGTGCAAATTGTGGTATTCGACGAAATCCCGGTCGATGAGGCGGATGTACCCGACG
>WGAA01000007.1 GCA_015489285.1 Anaerolineae bacterium
ATTCCCTGTTCCCCCACAATCCAGATGTGGTTGGGGTCGAGTACGAAGAGGTCAACCGGAACACCCACGCCCGGCAAGTTCTCCTGTCGCCAGGACCGTCCTCCGTCCTGGGTCGTGAGGAAAACGACCTGAGCGCTAATGCGATGGCCGTTCCTGTCGGTGCATTGGAACCAATAATTGGGAGGGGAAGGACAACGGGCGCCAACCGCGTATCCATGACGGGAGTCCAGGAACTGAACGGCCATCACATGCACATTCTTGTCCACCTGGGCGTAGCGCCACGTGTTCCCCCCATCGACCGTGTAATAAATACGACCGTAATCGGCGGCAACCCAGCCGTGATATATATCGACGAAGTCCACCTGATGGACGTGAACGTCGGCCAGATCGGGATAGGGACGGGCCCAGCTTATTCCGCCATCGCTCGAACGCACAAAAAGCCCTCCCGTGCTTACCGACCCAATGGCAAAGCCATACCATCGGCCGTTGGCAAAGATCCAGTCCATACTCTCGGGTGCAGCGCCCCAGGGGGCCGGATTCCCCATTCCGGGAATCCACGTCCGTCCCCCATTGGTGGTGCGCAACATATGCCCGGCGTTTTGGCTTACGCCTATCCACCCATATTGCCCATCGGGGGAGATGAACACGTCGAACTGGGGCTTACTGTGGCCGGAGGGTTGAACCTCCCACGTGTTCCACCCGTCCTTCGTGTGGAGAATTCGCCCCAAGTCACCGACAGCCCACCCCTCGTACGCGGAGATCATGTGGATCCCCTTCATGGCCCGAAGCTCGAACTCGTGGGAAGGCTGGCGGTACATCTCCTCCCAAGTGCGTCCACCATCTGTGGTCCTCAGGATGGAACCTCGGTAGCGGGGATTATCCCCATACCATAAAGGCGTTTTGGACTCGCCCACCGCGTATCCGAGTTGGGGGTTTATGAACTGGACCTCTTTTAGCCAATGGTGTTGCCCCGTGTACGCGACCTGCCATTGGGGGGATGCACTTTTCTCCGGGAAGGCGTGTCCGGGGAGAGCAACGAGGAACAGGCCAAGAGCGGATAAGAGGAAGGCCAAAAAGTAGACGGAATATCGAGTCCATCCTCGATGTTCGATGCGAAACTGCATTGTCAGCCCCCTTTGCTGCAATGTGCGTTGTGTGGTTCGATGCTCGCCGTCGTGGGACCCGAGCCGTTGGTCAATTATCCTTCATTATATCCTACCTCTGTCCATTAGGAAAAACCATCCCCCGTCCGTCCCACTTTTTGCCCCGGCGAATGTGT
This sequence comes from Anaerolineae bacterium, assembly GCA_015489285.1. Lineage (GTDB taxonomy): Bacteria > Chloroflexota > Anaerolineae > JAADDB01 > JAADDB01 > JAADDB01. The sequence continues at coordinate 1,280 of WGAA01000007.1, forward strand.
CCGTCGGGACTTTTTGGCCTTGCCCTCGATTCGTGATATAGTCTTTATAGACCCTGCGGTGTGCGTGATGCCCTGTAAGGTCCTGAGCCAACACCAATATATGGGGAGGCGAGTGTGTCGGTGGAACGCGATAGCCGGAGGGCAAGGCGGGAAGCCGACCCGAGCCTCCCACCTGCGAAAGCAGGTTCAGGACCCCTCGGCACACGGCACCGCGGGGGACCCATCAATTCCCGTCGCCATCGGCCCCTCGAGTGAGCAACCGCCGTAACTCGAAGAGCTGGTCCCGAAACGCTGCGGCCTTCTCGAATTCCAACGCTTCGGCCGCCTCCCGCATCCGTTTCTCCAGCTCCTGAATGATCCGCTCCACCTCCTCCCGGGGCAACGCGTGCACATCCACAGGACGTTCTTCAGGTTCCGCGCGGTAGGACGCTTGCTCCTCGGCCACCACGCGCACCCGGTCGGTCAGGTCGTGGATGTCCTTGACGATGCTGCGGGGCTCGATGCCGTGCTCGCGGTTGTACGCTTCCTGGATGCGCCGTCGGCGATTGGTCTCATCGATGGCCCGACGCATGGAGTCGGTGATCCGATCCGCGTAGAGGATGGCCGTGCCGTTGACGTGGCGCGCGGCCCGGCCGATGGTCTGGATGAGCGCGCTCTCCGAGCGGAGGAAGCCCTCCTTGTCCGCGTCCAGGATGGCCACCAGGGAGACTTCGGGCAAATCCAGCCCCTCGCGCAACAGGTTGATGCCCACGACCACGTCGTACACGCCCCGACGCAGATCCCGCAGAATCTCCACCCGCTCGATGGTGTCGATCTCGCTGTGCAGGTAATGGACCCGGATGCCCAGGTCCTGCAAGTACTCGGACAGGTCCTCGGCCATGCGCTTGGTCAACGTGGTGACCAACGCCCGTTCCCCGCGGGCCACCCGCTTGCGGATCTCCCCCACCAGGTCCTCGATCTGCCCCTTCGTGGGGCGCACCTCCACCTTGGGGTCCAGCAGCCCGGTGGGCCGAATGACCAGGTCCACAATCTGCTGAGAAACCTCCCGCTCGTACGGGCCGGGCGTGGCGGAGACGTAGATGACCTGGTTCATGCGCTCGTTGAACTCCTCGAAGGTGAGGGGACGGTTGTCCAGCGCGGAGGGCAGGCGGAACCCGTACTCCACCAGCGTCTCCTTGCGGGAGCGGTCGCCGTTGTACATGCCCCGGATTTGCGGGATGGTCATGTGGGACTCGTCGATGAAGGTGATGAAGTCGGGTGGGAAGTAGTCGATCAGCGTCCAGGGGGGGCTCC
>WGAA01000008.1 GCA_015489285.1 Anaerolineae bacterium
ACTCTGTTACTCGTTACTTTACTTGGCTTTTCCCTGAAGTGTGATATAATAAAGCCATCTGAGCGTTCCCGCCTGACGTAGAAGGAAGGCGCGCGCTCGCTTCCTTCTACGCCGGTAACGATGGTGCAGTTGGATAACCCAGAATCTTGAAGAAAGGAGGAGGACATGTCCCGCAAGCGCTTGCTTTTGTTGGCGGTCTTGGTCATCGCTGCTATGGTCTTGGCGGCGTGCCCCAAGCCCACACCTGAGAAGGTGGTCGAGACCGTTGTCGTCACCAAGGAGGTGAAGGAGGTCGTCAAGGAGACGGTCGTTGTTACCAAGGAGGTGGAGAAGACCGTCGTGGTGACCCCCACGCCCACACCGGAAGGGGCCTACGTGGAGCGTCCCTACCGCATCGCCATCTTCGAGGACCTGACCACCACCAACCCCTGGTCCTACTACGGCCCCAACTCCACGGTGTGGAACGGCTACGTGTTGGGCCTGATGCTGCCGTCCCTCTACACCTACTCGGATCAGCGGTTCGACTGGGTCCCCAGCCTGGCCGACGGCTTCCCCACACCGCTGGAGCAGGAAGGGGACTACTGGGTCTCCACGGTGAAGATCCGGGAGGGCGCCAAGTGGAGCGATGGCGAGCCCATCACGGCCGAGGACGTGGCCTTCACGGCCAACACCGCGGTCCAGCTCAAGCTCACGGACAACTGGGAAGCTGCCTATGATCCTGAGTACGTGGACCACGTGGAGGCTGTGGACACCTACACGGTGAAGTTCTACTTCAAGAAGAAGCCGGGTCTGGCCCGCTGGCAGTTCGGTGCGGCGATGGCGCCCATCCTGCCCAAGCACTTCTGGGCCTCCGCGGTGGAGGAAGCCAAGAAGAAGCTTGAGGGTGTGGACCCCAACGACGAAGAGGCGTACAAGAAGGCCCTGGAAGAGGCCCACAAGGTGCTCTACACCGCGTCCGCGGACGGCCAGCCTTCGGGCGGTGCCTTCGTCCTCTCCAAGTGGGAGAAGGGCGCGTTTGCCCAGTCGGATCGGGTGGAGAACTGGGCCTTCAAGGGACAGCACATTGTGGAGTACAAGAACGGCGCCTACTACGAAGAGGTGCCCGGCTGGTATGAGTTCTGCGCTTACGGTGATTGCTCCGGCGATGTGAGCCTGGAGTTCACCGTTGGCCCGTATGTCACCTCCGTGCTGCACAACCTGTACGGCAGCCAGGATGCGGCCATCCTCGCGCTGCAGAAGGATGAGGTCGACTTCATGCTGAACCCGCTGGGCCTCCAGGTCGGTCTGGCGCAACAGCTGGAGCAGGCGGGTAAATTCCGCGTCATCCGCAACCCCTCCAACGGCTTCCGCTACCTGGGCTTCAACCTGGAGCGCAAGCCTCAGGACATGAAGGAATTCCGCGAGGCTGTTGCCTACCTCATCGACAAGGAGTTCATCACCCAACGGTTGCTCCAGGGCGCGGCCCTGCCCGTCTACACCCTGGTCCCCGAAGGGAACTCCTTCTGGTTCAACCCGGATGTGCCCAAGATCGGTCAGGGCATGAGCCGCGAGGAGCGGGTCAACAAGGCCGTGGAGATCCTCAAGTCCGCGGGCTTCACCTGGGACAAGGAGCCCAAGTGGGATCCCAAGAAGAAGGCCGTGGATCCGGGTGAAGGCCTGAAGCTGCCCGACGGTTCGCCCATGCCCGAGTTCGAGATCTTGGCGCCCAGCGCAGGGTATGACCCCATGCGCGCGACCGCGGCCATCTGGATCGAGAAGTGGCTGAACGAAGTCGGCATCCCGGCCAAGGCCAACCTCACCGGCTTCAACGTCATCGTGCAGAAGGTCTTCGTCGAGGGCGACTTCGACATGTGGATCCTCGGTTGGGGCCTCTCCATCTACCCCGACTACCTGTGCGACTTCTTCATGACCGATTCGGGCTACAACGTGGGGCACTACAGCAACCCCGACTTCGACAAGATGTGCCAGGCCTTCCTCGAGGAGACCGACATCAACAAGGCCCGCGAAGAGGCCTTCAAGCTCCAGGAAGTGCTGGCCGAAGAGTTGCCCTACGTGACCCTCTTCACGGCCCCCATTCTGGAAGCCTACGATCCCAGCGTCGTCCAGTTCCCCTACACGGAGACGCTGGACGGTCTCCAGAACGTGTACGGCCTGCCCTCTTCGGTCAAGCTCATGAAATAAGTGCGGTTCTCGAGGCCGCCGGGGAACTTCCTCGGCGGCCTTTTTGTTCCTTCCGTTTCATCCGATGCCCCGCGCGTCCGACGGAAGGCGTCCCTTTGGAAAAAAGACACTTCTGTGTCACAATACACCTCCGGGGATGAGATTCCCCCTGGAAAGCCGGTGGAATGCCCCGGTCCATTTCCCTAACGATTTCAGGAGACAGGGTGGGTCATGACTCGATATGTCCTGAGGCGTCTCGTACAAATTGTCATCACCTTCTTCCTCTTCCAGACGTTGACGTTCTTCCTCCTCTACGCTCAGCCGGGGGACATTGCCAACCAGTACCTCCTCAACCCGAACCTTCCCCCTGATGCCGCGGAGCGTCTGCGTCAGGAGCTGGGGTTGGACAAACCACCCCATTTGCAGTACATCCAGTACATGAAGAACTTCCTCACAGGGAATTTGGGCGTTTCCTTCACCAATTACCCCCGTCCGGTCATCGACATCATCAAGGAGCGTTTGCCCCGCACCCTGGTGCTCTTCTTCACCGCGACGATCATTTCCTTCTACGTGGGCTTTGCTTTGGGCAAGGTGCTGGCGTGGAGACGGGGCGGGCTCTTCGAATACGGGGTAACGGTGGTGGGGGTGACGTTGTACACGGTGTTCACGCCCTGGTTCGCCTTGATGATGATCTGGCTCTTTGCCTACAAGTTGAACCTCTTTCCCACGGGGAAGTTCGTGACGCCCACCTTGTGGCAGAACGCGCCTGTGGACGCGAACACCGTGTTCGGCCGCATGATTTACACGGGCATCCTGGGCAGCGTTGTCGCCTTCGTCGTCTACCTGCTCGTGCGTCGTCTTCCGCCCCCCACGCGGAACATGTCGGGGATTTTGGCCGTTTTGGCCGGCCTCCTGGGCATGGTCATCCCCTGGGTTCAATCTCCCCTGGCCCGGTACGCGGTGGACATCCTCTGGCACATGGTGTTGCCCATCCTCACCTTGACCCTGATCTCCTTCGCCGGGACCATGCTCTTGACCCGTAACAGCCTCCTGGAGACCATGCGGGAGGATTTCATCCTGGCGGCCCGGGCAAAAGGCCTTCCGGAAAAGGTCGTGCGGGACAAACACGCGGCCCGAACGGCCCTGTTGCCCGTCGTCACCAGCCTCGTTTTCAGCCTGGCCTTCGCCATCGACGGCGGGGTCATCACGGAAACGATGTTCTCCTGGCCCGGCATGGGGTTGACCCTCCTGAACGCGGTGGTGCAGGAGGACATCCCCCTGGCGATGGGGGCGTTCTCCTTTACGGGTATTCTGGCCCTTCTGGCCCACCTGGCCGCGGATCTCCTTTACGCCTACCTGGATCCGCGCATCCGGTATTCATAACTCTGGGAGGAGTGGACTGTGAGCGACGCGAGTTCGGTTACCGTCATCCACCGCCCCCTGTGGCGGGTCCGTTTGGAGCTCTTTTGGAAGAGCGTACGGACGAATTGGGCCCTTTTTATCGAGAACCCCATCGGGGTCATCGGCTTGGCCATCATCCTCTTTTTCGCCCTGATGGCCGTCTTACATCCCATCCTGATGAAGACGGTGTGGGACCCGACGGTGTACGACCCCATCACCGGGTATGATTTCGAGATCCTGCGCCATCCCGCGCCCCCCTCCGCGCGCCACCTCCTGGGTACCGACCCCCTGGGGCGGGATGTGTTGAGCCAGCTGATGTACAGCACGCAGACGGAGTTCATCCTGGGGGTCGTGGCCGCTCTGATTACGGTGACCATCGGCACCCTGATCGGCGCGCTCTCTGCCTACTACGGTGGGGTCATCGACACCCTCTTCATGCGTCTGGCCGACCTGGTCATCATGCTGCCCTTCATCTCCATCCTCATCGTGCTCAGCGCCCTCTTCAAGCTGAACATGCTCAAACTGGCCCTTGTCATCGGCATCCTTTCCGGCTTTGGCGGAGTGACGGTCATCATCAAATCCCAGGCCCTGAGCATCAAGGTGAAGCCGTACATCGAGGCCGCGCGGGTGGCCGGCGGGGGGGATTGGCACATCATCGTCGTGCACTTCATTCCCAACCTTCTCCCCCTCTCCTTCCTCTACATGATGTTCACGGTGACCAGTGCCATCTTTTCCGAGGCCGTCCTCTCCTTCTTCGGTCTGATCAACATCCGCATGTCCTGGGGCATCATGATCCACACGACCCAGACCGCGGGATACCTGTTGAATGTGGGACAATACTGGTGGCTGGTCATTCCGGCCGGCCTGGCCATTACACTGCTCTGCTCTGCCTTCTATCTGGTCGGTCGGGCGTTGGATGAGGTCGTCAATCCTCGTCTGCGCCGCCGATAATTCCCCTGGGAGTGAGGCGAATGAGGGAACCTGTTCTTTCTGTGGAACATCTGACAATGCACTACTCCACCCGTAAGGGGGACGTCCACGCGGTGGACGATGTATCCTTCGAACTCCATCCGGGCGAAGTGCTCGGTGTGGTAGGCGAATCGGGGAGCGGGAAGAGCTCCGTGGCCTTTACGCTCATGCGCCTCCTGCCGGAGAACGCGCACATCAAGGGGGGCCACGTGTGGATGAACGGCGTCGACCTGCTCACCCTGCCGGAAGACGAGATGCGACGTTACCGCTGGAAGCGGATCGCCATGATCTTCCAGGCCGCGATGAACACCTTGAACCCCGTGTACAAGGTGGGGGACCAGATCATCGAGGCGATGGAGACCCACGGGGTGGCGTACGGGGAGGCGGCCCGCAAGCGCGTGGCCGAACTTTTCGAGATGGTCGGGCTCGACCCCGCGCTCATGGACCGCTATCCTCACGAGTACAGCGGCGGCATGCGACAGCGGGCCATCATCGCCATGGCCCTCTCCTGCGACCCCGACGTGCTCATCGCGGATGAGCCCACGACCGCACTGGACGTCATCGTGCAGCACCGGATTCTCAAGAACCTGTTGCAGTTGCAGAAGCGTCTGGACATGGCCATGATCTACATCACCCACGACATCGCGGTGGTGGCCGAGGTGAGTACCCGGATCGCGGTCATGTACGCGGGCCGTCTGGTGGAGATCGGGTCCACCGAGGACATCTTCCTGCGGCCCAAACACCGGTACACCGAGGCCCTCCTCCAGGCCTTCCCCAGCATTCACGGGGAGAAGAAGACGCTCCTCACCATCCCCGGTGAGCTGCCGAATCTGCTCAACCCACCTAGGGGTTGCCGCTTCCACCCCCGTTGCGCCTTCGCCACGGAAATCTGTAAGGAACGGGAACCCGAGTATCGGACCTTCAACCCCGGACATCTCGCCGCTTGTTGGCATCCTGTAGGGGAGGAGAATGCATGAGTTTCCAACCTCTGGTGAAAGTGGAAGGGCTGAAAAAGTATTTTCCCGTCAGCAAAGGGCTCTTCCGGAAGACCCACGATTACATCCACGCGGTGGATGATGTGTCCTTCTCCATCCAGCCCCGGGAAAGCCTGGGCCTGGTAGGAGAATCGGGATGCGGTAAGACGACAACGGGGAAGTTGCTGGTGCGCTTGTTGACCCCGACCGCGGGACGAATTTTCTTCCGCATGGAGGAGGAAGAGGCCCGAGAGGAAGGGGTCCGCCTGGAAGATGGGTATGTGGACGTGGCGACGTTGAAGGGGCGAGCCCTGAAGAACTTCCGCCGTCACGTGCAGATGATCTTCCAGGACCCTTATGAGTCCATGAATCCCCGGCTGACCATTTACGACATCGTCGCCGAGCCCATGGCCGTCCAGGGGATCGGTTCCGTGATGGAGCGGGAACAACGGGTCGCGGAGATGCTCCAACATGTGGGCCTGACCCCTCCCGAGTCCTTCATGTTCCGCTACCCCCACGAGTTGTCGGGGGGACAGCGCCAGCGTGTAGCCATCGCGCGGGCCCTGATCATCAACCCCACCTTCGTCATCGCGGATGAGCCCACCTCCATGCTCGACGTGTCCGTGCGTACCGGGGTGATGCAGCTCATGCAGGATCTGGCAGACCGGTTCGGCATTTCCTACCTCTACATCACCCACGACCTGGCCGTTGCCCGTTACATGTGCGACAAGATCGCGGTGATGTACCTGGGCAAGATCGTGGAGATGGCCGAGACCGAGGAGCTCTTACACCATCCCCTGCACCCGTACACGAAGGCCCTCCTCTCCGCGGTGCCCATCCCCGACCCCACGTACAAACGGGAAGTCATCGAGATCCGGGGAAGTGTGAGTACGCCCATCAACCCGCCATCCTATTGCCGCTTCTACAACCGCTGCCCCGTCGCCAAGGAGGGGCTGTGTAACGTGCAGGAACACCCGCCTTTGGAGGACAAGGGGGGTGGACATTATGTGGCCTGTCATCTGGTCTAGGGAACGACGGGCCCTCCTGCCCTTCCTTATCGGTCTGGGTTTGCTTCTCCTCGCGCTGGTCGCGTGCCGGGGTGAAACACCCCCCTCACCGACCCCGCGCGAGGTGACCCGCATCGTGGAACGCACGGTGGTGGTCACGCAGGTCATCACGCGGGTGGTAACCCCTCCCCCCGGCAAGCCCACCGACCTGACCCTGTGCCTGCGCGAGGAACCCGCTTCCCTGGACCCCCTCGCCCTCTCCGGGGAGGACGCCCAGGCCCTTCACCTCCTCCTGGCGCGGGTCCTCGTCGGGTGGGACGAGAAGGGTCGGCCCTTCACCCAGGTGTTCGAGCGGGTTCCCACCTTGGAGAACGGGGACGCGCGCCTCGTCGGGGAGGAGGGCCCGGACGGCCACGTGGAGGTCACTTACCGCATCCGCCCGGACATCCGCTGGGAGGATGGGGCGCCCCTTTCCTCCCGGGATTTTCGGGTCGCCTGGGAGGCCGCGCGTGAGGGACGGGGGCTGCCCCGGTACCGGGCTCTGGCCCGGGATGTGGAGGACGTGCGCCTGGTGGACGAGCGGACTTTCACCGTCGTCCTGCGCCAGGGGTTGATGACGCCCCTCTACATGACCTACCTTTTCGGCCCCTATCCGGCCCACGCGGGCGGGACCCTCGCGGCGGAGCATCCCCTTTCCTTCGGGCCGTACACGCTGGCGCGGTGGGACAAGGGGCGAGGGATGGTTTTCACCGCGCGCGCCAACGCGACCCTGCCCCCGGCGGTGCCCACCCTGAACGTCCGTTTCGTCGATCCCGCGCAGGAGGACCCGGTGGTCGACCTGCTGGGGGGACGCTGTGATGTGCTCGCCCCCTCCTTGCTCACCCCCCTGGCGTCTCCCCTCTTACGTCAGGCAGAACGCCAGGGGCTGGTACACATGGCCACCGTGTCCGGACCGGCGTGGGTGCACCTGGATTTCAACACGTGGCCCCCTGAGGGACGGGTTCCCTTTTTCGCGGATGTGCGGGTGCGTCAGGCCGTGTTGTTGAGCCTGGACCGGACGCGCCTTGTCGCGGAGGCCACGGAGGGTCTGGCCCGCCCCATGCGTTCCTGGTTGCCCGAGTCCAGCTGGGCTTTCGAGGCCCTGCCCGCGTTGACCCCCGGCACGCAGGATGTCCGGCACGCGCGCCAGCTTCTGGCCGAGGCCGGGTGGCGGGATGAGGACGAAGATCACGTGCTGGAGGCCCACGAGGTCGGGGGGACTTTTTGGGACGGGGAGAGGTGGACGGTGGCCGAGGGCACGCGGTTTCGGGTGACGTTGGTGACGGCAGGAGGGGACGTGGTCGTCCGCCGCGTTGCCGAAGGGATCCGGCAGGCGCTGGCCGCGATAGGGATGGAGGTGCAGGTGGAGGAGGTGCCCGCGTCCGCCCTGTGGACGCCGGAGTCCCCCCTGCGGCAGCGGAAGTTCGACCTGGCCCTCTTCTCGTGGTTGCCCGGCCCCGACCCCGACGGCCGCTACATGTGGGTGGGCAACGCGATATGCCGCAAGGCCGACGGCAGCGTGTACGCGGCAGAGGCCGGACGGGCCTGTACGCCCGGGGATGAGCTCCTCTACCCCTCCCAGATCCCCCGGGCGGACAACCACTGGGAAGGGGGAAATGTGGCCGGCTGGGCCCGAGCGGAGGCGTCCCTGGCCATCTACCAGGCAACGACCCGCTTACGCCCCCAGGACCGGGCCCCCTTTTACGTCCGACACCAGAGCCTGTTCGAGCACGATTTGCCGGTGATACCCCTTTTCTTCCGCCCCCGCCTGACCGCGTGGCGTGCCGGGTGGACTCACATTCGGCCGTTGCCCTTTCAGCCGGTCACCTGGAACTGTGAGGAGTGGGCGTGGGAGCCGTAGGAACGTCTGAGGTTTCGGTCGATTTGTCATGAACGAGCGGTGGTTGGAGATAAGCGTTACCGTGGACCCGGAGGTGGCCGAGGCGGTAAGTGAGGTGTTCAACCGTTTGAACCCCACACCGGACGGCCGCAGCAGCGCCATCGTCGAGGTCCGGGGGTTCGACCCGGTCCACGGTCGGGACGCGTTACACGCGGTCGTGCGCACGTACGTGCCCGATACGCCCGAGGGCCGGGAACGGCTTCGCCGCCTGGAGGTGGCTTTGGGCCACTTGAACGCCATCCGCCCCGTCCCCGAGCCCCGGGTTCGCGTCATCCACGCGGACGATTGGACCGAGGCGTGGAAGCGCCATTACAAGCCCATGCGCATCAGCGACCGCTGTTGGGTCGTCCCGGCCTGGCTGCCCGTCCCTCCCCTGGGCGAAGGGGAGATCGCCATCCGTCTGGAACCGGGGATGGCCTTTGGTACGGGCCTGCACCCCTCCACCCGGTTGGCCCTGCGCCTGCTGGAACGGGCGGACCCCGCGGGGAAACGGGTGCTGGACGTGGGCACGGGGTCCGGGATCCTGGCCGTGGCCGCGGCCCTCCTGGGGGCCCGGGAAGTCGTGGCTACGGATGTGGACCCCGTGGCCGTGGACGCGGCGCGGGACAACGTCCGGCGTAACCGGGTGGAATCCGTCGTACGGGTTGTGGAAGGGGCCTTGCCGACCGCGGCCTCCCCCTTCGACATCGTCGTCGTGAACATCCTGGCCCCGGTGATCATCGCCCTGCTGGATCAGGGCCTGTGGGAGCGGGTGCGCCCGGGGGGCGTGCTGATCCTTTCGGGCATTGTGGCCCCCCAGGAGACGGAGGTCATCCTGGCCGTGGGGGGGCGCGGCGGGACCCAGGTGGACCGGATTCAGGAGGAGGATTGGGTGGGTTTGGCGTTTCGTCGACCGGAGTGAGAGGATGAATACCCCGCGTTTCTTCGTCCCTCCCGAGGCCATCCGGGGGGACCGGGTGTACTTCGCCCCGGATCAGGCCCACCAGATCTACCGGGTGTTGCGACTGCGGCCGGACCAGGTGGTATACGTCCTGGACAACCGGGGGAACGTGTACACGGTGCGGCTGGACCGCGTGACCCGGGGGGAGGTGGTGGGCCGCATCGTGGATCGGCGGGAGGCGACGGGAGAGCCCCCGCTTCGCATCACCTTGTACCAGGCGTTGTTGAAAGGGGAGAAGATGGATTGGGTGTTGCAGAAGGGGACGGAGGTGGGGGTCCACACCTTTGTGCCCTTGCTCACCCGACGTTCCGTTGTGCGGCGACGGGAGCACAAGCCCCGGTGGGAACGCATCCTGCGAGAGGCCGCGGAGCAGAGCGGCCGAGCGTTCATTCCCCGTCTGGCCCCCGTTCACACGTGGGAGGAGGCGTTGGCCGCGGTTCCCTCCTTCCCCCTGTGCCTTTTGGCGCACCCGGCGGAGGAAGCGCCTCCCCTCCGAGAGGTGGTTCGGGAGGGGGGTGTGGATTCGGTGGGGGTGTTCGTGGGACCTGAAGGGGGATTTACCGCGGAGGAGGTCCGGGCGGCCGTGGAGCGGGGATGTCGTCCCGTGCGGTTGGGGCCGCGGATCCTGCGGGCGGAGACGGCCGCGGTCGTCATCGTGACCCTCCTCCTCCACCGCTGGGGGGACATAGGGTAACGTTCCCGGCTTTGCTGCATCTAAGGAAAGGCTACCTAAAGGCGGGGTGAGACTTCCAAATTCCTCGAAGATTTCGGAAGTCTGACTCCCGAAAATGGAAACCTGTAACATCCAAGGAGGTGATACGCATGGCGAAGCCCAAGTTAGAACATATCGTCATCATCGGCAGCGGTCCGGCCGGGTTTACCGCGGGCATTTACACGGCCCGGGCCAACTTCAATCCCGTCCTGTTCACGGGACACGAGATCGGCGGGCAGATCAGTCTGACGTATGAGGTGGAGAACTATCCCGGGTTCCCCGAACCCATTTCGGGGACCGAGCTGGTAGAGCGGTTTCAGAAGCAGGCGGAACGCTTTGGGACCCGTCTTGTTTATGAGCTGGTGACGGAGGTGGATTTCCGGCGCTGGCCCTTTGTCATCGTCTCCGAGACGGGTGAGGAGTACCGGGCCAAGGCGGTTATCGTCGCCACCGGTGCCACCCCCCGGAAGCTGCAGGTCCCCGGGGAGGCCGAGTACACGGGCCGGGGCGTGAGCTACTGCGCCACCTGTGACGGCTTCTTCTTCACGGGAAAGCGCGTCATCGTCGTGGGCGGCGGGGACAGCGCGATGGAGGAGGGCCTCTTCCTCACCCGTTTTGCCAAGGAGGTCTTCGTGGTGCATCGCCGTGACCAGCTGCGTGCCAGCAAGATCCTCCAGCAGCGCGCGTTCAGCAACGAGAAGATGCAATTCATCTGGAACACGGTGGTGGAGGAGATCCTGGGCGACGGCACGAAGGTGACGGGCGTGCGCCTGCGCAACGTGAAGACGGGGGAGCGCCAGGACTTTCCCACGGATGGCGTGTTCGTCTTCATCGGTCACGAGCCGAACTCTTCCCTGTTCCGGGGTCAACTAGCGATGGACGAACGGGGTTACGTCATCGTGGACCGTTACCAGCGGGCGAGCGTTCCCGGCGTCTTCGCCGCGGGGGAGATCGCGGATCACCGCTACCGTCAGGTGTCCACTTCGGTGGGACAGGGTGCATCCGCGGCAATGGAAGCCGAGCGCTTCCTCGCGGAAGTCGCGGACAAGGGGTACAAGGAGGCGGCTCGGGAGATCCTCGGTGAGCCCCTCCCCGGTCACATTATTGTGGAACCCCTGGACGCGTTCGAGGAGAACAACGGGTAGTTGGCGCAGGGACTCCCGAGGTCTGTCGGGCCTCGGGAGTCCGGTGGCCTTTGAACGTCTTTCTTGGAACTTGGGAAGGGGGCGAGTATGCGTTGGGTACGGGTGGTCCTTCCCCTCCTCGTGGTCCTTTCGTTGGTGTTGACGGCCTGCGGCACCCCGAGCCCCACCATCAACCTCCAGGTCCGCTCGGACGCGTTCGATAACGGGGGATTCATTCCGACCCGTTACACGTGTGACGGCGAGGACGTTTCCCCGCCCCTCACGTGGTCCGCGGGCCCGCCGGAAACGCAAACGTACCTCCTCCTCGTCAGGGACCCCGATGCGCCCGGCGGGACCTTCATCCACTGGGTGCTCTACAATATCCCCCGGGAACGCACGACATTGCCCGAGGCCGTGCCCCCGCTTCCCCAGGTGGAGGGCATCGGGATGCAGGGGACGAACGATTTCGGTCCCGATGTCATCGGCTATCGGGGGCCGTGCCCGCCTCCGGGAAAGGCCCATCGGTATTACTTCACCGTTTACGCGCTGAACGCGACCCTCTCCCTGGCTCCGGGCGCGTCGGCCCGTGCGGTGCGCAAGGCCATGAAGGGCCACGTGCTGACGGAAGGCACGTGGATGGGGAAGTACAAGCGGTAGGGTCCGTTTGACAGGAGACGGCCTTTGGAGTACAGTACGGCCGTCTGTGAAATAAGGACGACGTCCACCTTCGGGGCAGGGTGAGCCCTTCACGGGGCAATTCCCGACCGGCGGTGATGGGGCTTGGCCCCTCAGCCCGCGAGCGGCCCCGGCGCCCGGACTCTCTCCCAACGTCCGGGGGCACCGACATAGGTCGGAACGGGGTGTCAGCAGATCCGGTGTGAATCCGGAGCCGACGGTATAGTCCGGATGGGAGAAGGTGAGGCGTCAACGGTGGTCCGCGCGCGTCGCGCGCGGCGTTGACGTGTGCTCGCAGCCCCGAGGGGAAGATCCCTCGGGGCTTTTTTGTCGGTAGGGCCGCAGGGCCCGCACGACGGAACGCGCCCCGCGCCCGAAGGTGGTCGTCCCGAGGAGGTGCTCGGTCGATGACCACACAGGGTTGGTATACACGCGGTTGGATACGGGGGATGCTGTTGCTGTTCAGCGGCCTCCTTTTCCTCCTCTTGTGGGAGGGATTGGTGCGGTGGCAGCATTATCCCCCCTACATCTTGCCCTCGCCGGAGCTCGTGGCCCGCAAGGGACTCCGGGCCCTGCAGGACGGCACGTTGTGGCGCCACACCCGGGTGACCCTGGTGGAGATCCTGGGAGGTTTGGCCCTGGGGGTGAGTGGGGCCACCGTGCTGGGTTATCTCCTCGCCAAACACCCCCTGTTGGAGCACCTGGTGGGGCCCTATGTGGTGGCGGCCCAGGCGATCCCTGTGGTGGCTCTGGCGCCCCTGGTCATCCTGTGGGCCGGATCGGGCTTGTGGGCCAAGATCCTGGTCGCGGCCCTTACCCTTTTCTTCCCCACCCTGGTGAACACGATGGTGGGGATCCGTTCTGTGGAACAGCGGTACATGGAGCTCATGCGGGTGCTCAACGCCAACCGCTGGCAGATATTCCGCCTGGTGGAGGTGCCTGCGGCCCTGCCCATTCTCCTGGGAGGGTTGAAGATCGGCACGGTGTTGGCCGTCATCGGCGCGGTCGTGGGGGAGTTCGTCGCCGCGGACCAGGGATTGGGCTTCCTCATCAACCTGACGTCCCGGGGGACGTTGGACACCGCGCTGCTTTTCGTGGCCGTTGGGACCCTGGTTCTCATCGCGTTGGCCCTGTACTCAGGCGTCGGTTACGTGGAATCCCGCGTGCTTCGCTGGCGCGGATAACAAGAAGGAGGCGATAGAATGATGGGTAGACGATACGGGTGGTTTCTCGCTGGTGTTTTTCTGCTTTTGCTCCTTGCCGGGTGTGCGCCCCGAACCGCCACGCCCCAGGGGACGGAGCATGTGGTTCTGGCCCTGGGGTATATCCCCAGCGTTCAATTTGCCCCTTTTTACGTGGCCCAGGATAAGGGGTTCTTCGCGGAGGAGGGGCTGGATGTGGAGTTCCGTCACGGGTTCGAGACGGATTTCCTCAAGCTGGTCGCGGCGGGGGATATCCCCTTTGTCGTGGCGTCGGGAGAGGAGGTCATCCTGGGGCGTTCCCGGGGATTGCCGGTGACGTACGTTGCCCAGTGGTACACCCGTTTTCCCGTAGCCCTCTTCGCGCTGGCCCGCAGCCACATCACCCGTCCGCAGGATGTGGAGGGACGCACCGTGGGCATCCCCGGCCCCTTTGGGGCCACCTATGTGGGCTGGAAGGCCCTGGTGTACGCGACGGGTATCGACGAGAGTCGGGTCAAGGTGGAAAGCATTGGGTTCACCCAGGCGGCCGCGGTGAAGGAGGGGAAGGTGGACGCTGCCATGGATTACATTGTCAACGGCCCGGTCCGGTTGCGCCTGGCCGGGGAAGAGGTGGTGGTCTTTCCTGTGTCCGACTACATCGACTTGCCCTCCAACGGGCTGGTGACCTCCGAGGCGGTCATCCGCACCCGACCCGATCTGGTGACCCGGATGACCCGGGCCATGCTGCGCGGCATCCGGTACACCCTGGATCACCCGGACGAGGCCTTTGCCACGGCCCTCCGCCACGTGCCCGAAGCGGGAGGGGAGCAGGAACGGGTGAGTCGGGCCGTGTTCGACGCCTCCCTGCCCTTGTGGACGCCCCCGCCCGGGCGGCCTTTAGGGCATACGGACCTCACCCGCTGGGAGCAGGCGGAGGAGTTCCTGCGCCGGATGGGCCTCATCGAACGCCACGTGGACGTGACGAACATCGCGACCAACGATTTCGTCAAGCGGGCGGGGTTTTAAACGTCATTCGTCACCCGTCATGCGTCAGGCGCAGAGGGGGAGCTGGCGCGGTGGGCGCAGTTTGGCCTGAGGACGTGATACGTGATACGTGATGCGTGATGCGTAACTTGGGGAGAGGGCTGGCGCGGTGGGGTCAATCTTGTGTCCACGCCATCCTCGCACGGCGCTGAACCGCCGTGCTTATTAAAGCAAAGCCCTCCGGGCTCTCCGGCGTGAGGCCGCAGGCCTTCGCTAGGATGAGCCGGGCGGTTTAGCGCCCGGCGTTGCTGGGCCAACCTTTCGTTCGTCGGTCGTCATCCGTCACACGTCATACGTCATGCGTCGGTGAGAACGTTGGCACCCCAAGCGCGGCTTGGCTTGAGGACGTGATTCGTGATGCGTGATGCGTAATTTGGGCAGGAGAGTTGGCGCGGTGGGGCCAATCTTGTCTTCGCGCCAGTCCCTTAATCGTCAATCGTCAATCGTTAATCGTTGTCTTACCACGCCAGCCGATTACTCGTTACGCCGTTACTCATTAGGAGTAGGAGCTCGTAAGGTATGCCACCAATTCTGTCCGTTCAGGATGTCTCTTACGTCTTTGTCGACACGCATCCCGTGCGCGCGCTGGACGGGATCACCCTGGAGGCCCGGTCGGGGGAATTCATCGCCCTGGTCGGGCCTTCGGGGTGCGGAAAGTCCACCCTCTTGCGCTTGCTCGCGGGGTTGCTCCGCCCCACCGAGGGGCGCATCCTCTTCGACGGACGGGTCCTGCGGGGCCCCCGTCCGGACATCGGGCTCGTGTTCCAGGAGGTGAACTTGCTGCCCTGGCGCACGGTGGAGGCCAACGTGCGGCTTCCCCTGGAGATCCTGGGAACGCCCCGGGCGGAGGCGGACGCGCGCGTGCGGGAAATGCTCGACCTGGTCGGCTTGCGGGGGTTCGAGAACGCGTATCCCCGCCAGCTTTCCGGGGGGATGCAGCAGCGGGCCGCGCTGGCCCGGGCCCTGGTCAAATTGCCCCGTCTCCTCCTCCTGGACGAACCCTTCGGCGCGCTGGACGCGTTGACTCGGGAGCGGATGAACCTGGAGCTCTTGCGCATATGGGCCCACCACCGCCAGACCACGGTGATGGTAACCCACAGCATCCAGGAGGCGGTGTTCGTCGCGGATCGGGTATGGGTGATGACCCCGCGGCCCGGACGCATTGCCGGAAGTGTCTCCATCGCCGATCTCCCCCGGCCCCGCACCCTGGAGATGATGGCCTGGCCGGAGTTCGGGCGCTTGACCCAGGCCGTGCGTTCCCTCATTCAGGAGGCGGAGTGATTGCCTCTTCGGCCAGGTGACGGGCGAGGCGGGCCGCGAACCGGGCGTTTTGCCGGAGCAGCGTGAGATTCGCCCGCACGGACCGCCCTTCGGTGAGCCGGGCCATGGCGGCAAGGACGTAAGGGGTGACCTGGGGGCCGGTGATGCCCCCGGCCGCGGCCTCGTCTTCCGCTCGACGTAGGGCCCGCTCCATCTCTTCCGGGGTCAGGGCGTCCTCCTCCTCCAGGGGGAGGGTGACCAGGACCCCCGTTCTGAGTCCGGCACGCCAGTGCGCGGCAACGAGGCGGGCCGCATCCGCCGCATCTTCCACCCGTTCGTCCACAGGAAGCCCTGTGGTACGGGTGTAGAAGCCCGGCAGCTCCTCCGTCCCTACCCCCAGGATGGGAACCCCGTGGGTTTCCAACCACTCCCGGGTCGCCCGGACGTCCAGGAGGCTTTTGACCCCCGCGCTGACCACGGCCACGGGAAGGTGGGCCAGGGCCGGAAGGTCCGCGGAAACGTCGATTCCGCCCTTGTGGACACCGCCGGTCCCGCCGGTGGCGAAGACGCGAATGCCCACACGAGCCGCGACCCACATGGTCCCGGCCACAGTGGTGGCCCCCAGGCGACGCCGTGCCAGGACGATGCCGATGTTCCTCAGGCTGACCTTGTCCACGTGGTCGGCTCGGGCCAGGCGTTCCAGCAGCTCCTCCCCCAACCCCACGTGGATGCGCCCCTCCGCAAGGGCGATAGTCGCGGGCACGACCCCTTCCTCGCGGATGAGGGCTTCCATCTCCCGGGCGACGGTGAGGTTCTTTGGGTAGGGGAGGCCGTGGGCGATCACGGTGGATTCCAGGGCGACGATGGGACGGTGGTCATGGAGGGCAGCGCGCACCTCCTCTGCCAGGACGAAAAGGGAGGGTTCAGGGGACATTCGGGCCTCCTGTGGAATGGGAATGGTGTGCTGCGGCCAGGCGGAGGGCCAGACGGACCGCTTCCTCCGGCGTTGTTGCCCGGTGGAAGGCCACCCGCCGCCGTTCGTCCAGGTACTTCCCCTCCAGGAGGAGGGAGGGCAATCGGTCGGCCCATCCCCCCGTCCCCCGAAGGAGGACGACGGGAACCCGGTGATCGTAGGCAATGGTGGCTTCCTGCAGCGTCCCCACGCCACCGGCAATGAGGATGGCCGCGTGGACGCTGCGGATGATGAGGTAATTGCGCAGGGTCCCCAGCCCTGTGGGGAACACGTACGTCAGGTAGGGGTTGGCCGCGCTGCGGTCGAGACCGGGAAGGAAGCCGACGGCGACGCCGCCCGCGTCGTACGCGCCGTGGGCGGCCGCCTCCATGACCCCACCCAGACCACCGCAGACGAGGACGGCCCCGGCCCGCGCCAGCGCGTACCCTGTGCGGTACGCGGCATCGCGCACGTGGGCCGGCAGAGGGGGATCTCCCGGCTGTCGTCCTTGTCCGATGACGCCGATGTACACCTGAGACATGGTCCGGCTCGCAGTTCGTGGTGTGCTCCGATTATGCACGGCCGCGTTCCCCGTGTCAAGGGGACATGGCCGTATTCCCTACAGCCACACCCACCGGGGACGCCGCTCATCCAGGCGCCAGAGCCCGACCTCGCGAGCTGCGCGAATGGCCTCGGCGTATTCTTCCGGGTAGATGCGGCGGTTGATTTCAGGATAGGAATGGGGTCCGACTTTCCAAGCCGGATAATACTGGGCCATGATGTTTACGTATGTGTCGCGCGAGACCTCTTCGGCCAACCAGCGCAGAATGGCGCGCGTCTCGTCCAACATGCCCGGCATGACCAGGTGCCGCACCAGCACGCCGCGCTTTGCCAGGCCGTGCTCGTCGAACTTCAACGGCCCCACCTGGCGATGCATCTCCTTGATCGCGGCTCGCGCGGCCTCGGGGTAATTCTTGGCCTTCAGGTAGCGCCGTGCCTTCTCAGGCGACCAGAATTTGAAGTCCGGCATGTAGATATCCACCACACCATCGAGCAGACGGAGGCTGGTGAGGGAATCGTACGCCGAAGTGTTGTACACGATGGGCAGCCGCAAGCCCGCTTCCACGGCAATGAGAAGGCCTTCCAGCACTTGGGGAACGACGTGTTCTGGCGTGACCCAGTTGATGTTGTGGCATCCCATGTCCTGGAGTTCGAGCATCATGGCGGCCAAGCGTTCCGGGGACACCTCCCGGCCTTCACCCCGCTGGCTGATTTCCCAGTTCTGACAGAAGACGCAGCGCAGGTTGCACCAGGAGAAGAAGATCGTGCCGGATCCCCGCCATCCCCGCAGACAGTCCTCCTCGCCGTGGTGGGGAAAATAACTGGAGACCACAGCGTACCGTCCGGTTCGACACACGCCGATTTCATCCTTCAGCCGGTCCACGCCACAGTCGCGCGGGCATATGTGGCACGACCTCAACTCTTCCAGCGCCTGCTCGACACGGCGCTTGAGTTCCCCCCGTCGATGAAGGGCCAGATACGCGGGCTCGAATTCTTTCTCCGAGATGAAAAATCGTGGGTCCACCGGCTTCCTCATTGCAACAATCCCGTCCGCTCCAGACGCCTCCGTTCAGGAGTATACTGTGACACGTTGCGGCCGACAACTCTCTCCTTTTGAGGCTGATCCACCGGCGAGGAATTGAAATGATGGTGGCGGCGTCGCAGAAGACGGGGGTGGTATCGGGGGACGTCCATACGCGCCCGGTGGATGCCGTGTAGCAGCCGCAGGTCCTGACCGAGTCGGCCTTCTCCCTTTCGCGTTCCCCCGCTTCCGTGCTAAGATGTCCTTCTTGGGAATCCGAATTTCGCATCTTTGCCACGAGGAGGGATGGGATATGGGTGCATTGGAACGGGAATTGTCCTTTGCCCAGGAGGTGGTGCAGGAGGCTGCGAGCATCCTGCGTGAGATATACGCGCGTGGGGTCCGTCACGTTGAGTACAAGAGCAGCGCCGTCGACCTGGTGACCGAGGGGGACATGGCCTCGGAGAAGGTGATCCTGGAGCGCTTGAAGGCTCAGTTCCCCGATGACGCGGTTTTGGGGGAGGAGACGGGCGCCCACGGGTCGGGGAGGCGACGCTGGATTTTCGACCCCCTGGATGGGACCACGAATTTCGCCCATCGTCTGCCCATCTTTGGGGTGTCCATTGCCCTGGTGGAGGGGGAGGAGATTCTGCTGGGGGTGACGTGCGATGTGGTGCATCGCCGGTTGTATTGGGCCGTGCGCGGGGAGGGAGCCTGGACCCGCTCGGCGGAGGAGGCGACCCCGCGCCCCCTGCGGGTTTCCCCTGTGAAGGAGCTGCAACGGGCCCTGGTGGCCACGGGCTTTCCCTACGACAAGGCTTCGAGCCCGGACAACAACGTGCGGGAGTTCGCCGCCTTCCTGGTACGGACGCAGGGGCTGCGTCGGGCCGGAGCGGCCACCGTCGATATGGCCTGGGTGGCCGACGGGCGTTTGGACGGGTACTGGGAGCAGAAACTCCACCCGTGGGATTGGGCCGCAGGCGCGCTCCTCGTCACCGAAGCGGGGGGACGGGTGACCGATTATCGGGGGAATCCCTGGCGACCGGGAAGCCCGAACATCGTTGCCAGTAACGGCCACCTGCACGATGCCATGCTGGAGATCAT
>WGAA01000009.1 GCA_015489285.1 Anaerolineae bacterium
ATCCTTGTCCGGGCCATGGCTCTCCTCCTTATTCTTTTGTGTTTTCCATAAGGAGTTTACACCAAAAGCCATGGCCCGTGGCCAGTTAAAAATGTAAAATGCGGGATCCATCAAGTTCGCTTTAATGAGCACGGCGGTTCAGCGCCGTGCGAACCTTGGTGGACCGGGGCCCATCAAGACTTCCGAAGTCTGCGAGACTTCGGAAGTCTGGGCGGGGGCTCCCGGAGGCCGCTTCCAGCGGCCTTTGCCCGATGTAGCACGGGGTCTTTAGCCCCGTGCGGCTGGCGCGCACACAGGGCTAATTCTACAATGCCAACTCTCCTGTCCAAGTTACGCATTACGCATCACGCATCACGTCGCCAAGCTAAGATACGCCTCCAGCGCCGACGTCCTCATTAGCGCCTGACGCCTGACGCATGACGAGTGACGTATGACGACCGACCAACGACGAACGAAAGGATGGCGCGAAGACAAAGTGGACTCTACAAAGCCAACGTATCTTCGAGTTACGCATTACGCATCACGCATCACGGATGTGGAACGACAGGGGGCTCGCAAGGAAGGTGTGGAGGAACGGACGGGGAAGGGCCGGCGTAAACGTCCCCTCATCGTCCTACTGGGCCCCACCGCGGTGGGCAAGACCGCGCTCTCCCTGGACCTGGCCCAGGAGTTCGACGGGGAGATCGTCTCCGCGGATTCCCGCCTCCTCTACAAGGGGCTGGACATCGGGACGGCCAAACCCTCCCCCGAAGAGCGGGCGCGCGTCCCCCACCATCTCATCGACGTGACCACACCGGACCGGCCCCTCTCCCTGGCCGAGTACCTGGATCTGGCCCACCGGGCCATCGACGAGATCCACCGCCGGGGCCGGATCCCCTTCCTCGTCGGTGGGACCGGCCAGTACGTGTGGGCCCTTGTCGAAGGGTGGAAAGCGCCCCCCGTCCCCCCGGACGAGGCCTTGCGCGCCCGCCTGGAGGAGGAGGCCCGGAGGAAGGGGCCCCACGCGCTGTACGAACGCCTGCGCGAGCTGGACCCGGATGCCGCGGCCCGCATCGACCCCCGCAACGTGCGGCGCATCATCCGGGCCCTGGAGGTCATCGAACACACGGGTCGGCCCTTCAGCCAACAGCGGAGTAAGGAGCCCCCGCCCTACGCCGTCCTCCTCATCGGCCTGACCCGCCCGCGGGAGGAGCTGTATCGGCGCATCGACGAGCGCATCGAACGGATGATCCGGGCTGGGCTCGTCGACGAGGTGCGCAGACTCCTGGAAGCCGGGTATGACCCCACCTTGCCCGCGCTCACCGGCATCGGATACCGGCAAATTGCCGCGTACCTGCGAGGAGAGGTATCCTTAGAGGAAGCCAAACAGGCCATGCGCAAGGCAACCCGGCGCTACGTGCGGCACCAGTACAACTGGTTCCGCCTGGACGACCCGCGGATTCGCTGGTTCGACCTCAGTCGGCCGGGCGCCTACGAGGAGATAAGGACGTTCATCCGCCAATGGCTCGAGCAGGATCCGTAAGACAAGACACCCATCGACGCTGGCTCTTCCTGGTCCTGGGCCTCCTCTTCATGACCGTGTACGGCACCTTCGTCCAGGATGTGGGCCCCAACCAGCTCAGCCGCTTGGACCTGACCCTGGCCCTGGCCCACGAGGGACGCCTGCAGATCGACACGTACACGGCCAACGCGATAGACCGGGCCTACTATCAGGGACATTACTACACGGACAAAGCCCCCCTCATCTCCTTCCTGGGGTACCCCGTGTACCAGGGAATACGCTATCTCCAGGGGTTGGATCGGGTGAACCTGGACACGCGTCTGATGCTCATCTACCTCCTCTGGGTGTTGAACGCGACCCTCAACGTCCCCCTGACCGCCCTTTTGCTGCTCACCTTCCTCTACGTGGGGACGTGGCTCCGCCCGGGAAGCGTCATGCCGTGGCTGGTCACCTTTGTCCTGGCCTTTGGCACCCTCCTCTTCCCCTACGCGACCATGCTGTTCGGGCACGCCATCGCGGCCTTCTTCGGGTTCACCCCCTTTGCCCTTGCCCTCCTCGTGCGGCAGGGCCGCCTGTCCGAGCGGTGGCTCTTCCTCGCGGGGCTACTCGTCGGCCTGGGCGTGCTCGCGGAGTACCCCAACGGCATCTTCGCGCTGGCCCTGGTCCTCTACGTCTGGGGGACCCAGCGCTCGTTGCGCCGGGTGGGGTGGCTCATCCTGGGCGGGTTGGGCCCTGCCCTGGCCCTGGCCGCGTACAACACCCTGGCCTTCGGGCACCCGTTGCACTTCTCCTACCTCTATCACGCCGCGCCCTGGGGCGCGGAACACCGCCACGGTCTGCTGGGGGTGCGTTGGCCCGACCCTCGTCGCCTGTTCCAGATCCTGTTCAGCCCGCGGGGGCTCGTGTACCTGATGCCCGTGACGCTGCTGGCGCCGGTGGCATACGCGGCCATGTGGCGGGAAAGACGATGGCGGGCGGAATTCTGGATGGCCCTGGGCATCCCCCTGACCTTCTTGCTCCTCAACGCGGGGTACTTCTACACCCTGGGGGGCTCTTCGCCCGGCCCCCGGTTCCTCGTCCCCGCCCTTCCCTACCTCTTCCTCCCCTATATCTTCCTGGAGGAACGATGGCGCTGGCCTGTGGCGCTGTTGGGCGGCGTGAGCGCGGCCGTTCAACTGCTCATCGTCGTGGTCGACCCCATGGTGGGGCGATTTTCCAACCCGTTGCTCTCGTACTGGATTCCCCGGTTCCTGCAGGGACGGGTGCAGGCGGGGCTGGTGCTCCGGCAGCGGTGGGGGATACCCTACGGCGTGAGCCTGCTCCTTGTCGTGGGGGCGATGCTGGCCGGGCCCCTGATCGTGTGGGCGTACCGACGCCTGTCAGAACCGGCCCGGGGACGGGTGGTGCGGGGCGCGCTGGTCCTGAGCCTCCTCCTCTACCTGATGGCCGCGTTCCCCCTGGACCTGCGACACCC
>WGAA01000010.1 GCA_015489285.1 Anaerolineae bacterium
CTCACGCACTACATGACGCTTGAAGGCTTCGCTGTAACGCTTAACGGTCTGTGACATGTCTTGTCCCTCCTTGTCCGAATGGATGAGTAGTCAGTACCTTACCAGTAAACATATATCAGGACAACACATTGGGCAGGAGGGGTGGCGCCGTAGGGCCAATCTTGTATCCACGCCAACCAGTTACTCGTTACTCCGTTACTCGTTACTAACGTTGGCGTTGCTGGGTCACCCTCGTTTTCGCGCCGGTCTTTTTAATCGTTAATCGTCAATCGTTAATCGTTGTTCTCCTCCGGCATCCTTATTGCCACGCCAACCTTGTCTCCACGCCATCCAAATTACCCGTTACTCCGTTACTCGTTAGTTCAGCGTTCGGCGCTGCTCCGGGCGGAACCTGGGGCGGGGTGCCGTCGTCTTCCTTGGAAAGGAGGTGCTCCATGAACGGTCGAAACGCGCGGTCCATCCTGTTCGCAATGCCCCTGCTTTTAGGCGCCCTGCTCATGGCAGCGTGCCGGCCCGTCACCCCCTCATCCCCCACCCCTGTTCCACGCCTCACCTATCACGTCGGCTCGTGTACCAAAGGCGCGGCCCTCGCGCAACCTCAGGCCTGGGAGCACGTAGATATCCGTGTAGAAGGGCACACCGTTCACATCCATCACCGGTTGCCCTACGTATGTTGCGCCAAGATCGCGCTCCGGCTGGACCGGGAAGATCACGTGTTGAAGGTCGTGGAACGCAACGTGGGGGAAGTGTGCAAGTGCATGTGCGGCTATGAGGTCGAGGCCGAGATCACCGATCTGCCTTCGGGCACGTACACGGTACAGGTGTGGGGCGTGGAACACCCTCACACCGGCCCCTCCCGTCTGCGCGGTGAGGCCCGGGTTGTCATCCCCTGAGCTTGACACAACCGTAATATCGGTGTTACATTAGACGACATGTTGACGATATGTTTTGTAAGGAGGAATCCGACGTCACCGCGCGGGCGGGAAAGGCTCGGTGACGGTTGGGAATTCCTCCGCAGCGTGTCGAAGTCCCATCATCGTCGGTGATTGAGACCAGGAAGGAGGCACCCACATGGAGGAAATGATCCTGGAAGAACCGATGGAGGAAAGGGAACCGGTCCCCGCGTTGCGTTTCGTTCTCGACGTGATCGTCCGACCGGCTCGCGCGTTTACCGCCCTGGCCGAACGGGGCTCGCGCGGCTGGATTCTCATCGGACTGTTCGTCCTCATCTTCTCATTGACGACCATTTGGGTGGCGGCTCCCATCATGCAGGAAAAACTCGTCAAGAGCCTTCAGACGGTCCCCCAAGTCCAGATGGAAGGGGTCCCACGCTCCAAGGCTACCCCTCCCGCGCCGCCTACCCCACCCCCGGAGGTGACTCAGGTCGTCGCCAACCCCCTGTTCACCGTCGTCATTCCCAGCGTCTCCGCGTTCATCGGCGTCATTCTTTCCTGGCTCCTCTGGGCGGGCGTTCTCCACTTGCTTGCCGTCTTCCTCGGGGGGCGGAGCAACTTCAAGACCATGTTCGCCGCGGTGGTGAGCGCATCCTTCCCCGACGGCATACGGGGTCTATTTCAAACGATATACATTCTCGCCACCCACAACATCATCCAAAACCCCGGCCTTTCCGGGCTTGTTCCCTTGCAACCCGAGCGGTCGGAGCTCAACCCGATGGCCATGATGCAGGTGCCCATCGGACGCATTCTCCTGCATAACTTTCTGGCCCGGGTGGACATCTTCCTCGTGTGGCGCCTTTTCCTCCTCGGGCTGGCCGTATGGGCAACCGCGCAGCTGAGCAAACGGCGGGCGTATCTGCTGGTCATCGGCGTGTGGCTTCTCTTCACCCTGCTCACCCTCGCGCCGGCGTTGATCTCGTACACCCTGTTCAGGAACTTCGCGGTCATGGGCGGATGAGCGAACAGGAAATCGTCATACGGACTCAAAATCTGCACCGGCATTTCCGCATGGGAACGGAGATCGTCCGGGCCCTCAACGGGGTCGACCTGACCGTCTACCGGGGCGAATTCTTCGGCGTCATGGGGGCATCGGGGTCGGGCAAGTCCACCCTTCTCTACCTTCTGGGGGGGCTGGACCGCCCGACAGCGGGCTCCATCTGGGTCAACGGTCGGGAGATCACCCGGCTGCCGGAGAACGAGCTGGCCATGTACCGGCGTCACGAGGTGGGGTTCGTGTACCAGATGTTCCACCTGATCCCCACCATGACCGCGCTGCAAAACGTGGAGTTCCCCATGATCATCGCCCGGGTCAGGCCCAAGGAGCGGCGCCGTCGGGCGCGGGAGCTCCTCACCATGATGGGACTGGGAAATCGCCTGCGCCACAAGCCCATCGAACTCTCGGGGGGACAACGGCAGCGGGTGGCCATTGCCCGCGCGCTGGCCAATAACCCCACCCTTATCCTGGCCGACGAGCCCACGGGGAACCTGGATTCCAGGTCGGGGAGGGAAGTCGTCGCCCTCTTGCGGGATCTCACCCGGCAGGGGCGCACCGTCGTCATCGTCTCCCACGACCCGGAGGTCATTGCCCAAACGGACCGTTTCATCCGCCTGCACGACGGCGAGATCATCGAGGAAGGACGACCATGAGGATACGTAACCATCTCTTCGGCTTCATCCTGCTTCTTGTGTTGCTCCTGGGATTCGTCCTGGGGGGTGGGGCCCGGACGGTGTGGGCCGCCCCGCGCACGCCCACGCCCCCCCTCGCCGGGGATACCCCGGCCCCTACGCCCACTCCCACCGCGACCGCCACATCCCGGCCGCCGAGCCCCACCC
>WGAA01000011.1 GCA_015489285.1 Anaerolineae bacterium
CACCTTCACCCCCACTCCCTTGCGACCGAACAACCACATTCGCGGTCAAGTGTGGTACGATTGGAACCACAACCGCCTGCCGGACCCGGGGGAGCCGGGCATTGGGGGCGTACGGATTCAACTGTGGAAAAAGGGGCTCATCGTGCGGGTGGCCAACACCTTGGCCGACGGAAGTTACGCCTTCTCCTACCTCTACCCCGGCACGTACGACGTGGTCGAACTGGACCCCCGCGGCTACTGGTCGACCACGCCGAATCGTGTTACCGTTATCCTGACCGGACGACAGACGGTCATCGTGAACTTCGGGGATGTACGCATCCCCGTGCAGAAAACCGCAATCCCGCTGATCCAGCGATAACGACCAAGGAGGACCCATAAACATGTACCGTACCATCGTGCGTTTCATCGTGCTCCTTACCGTTCTCTTCGCATCCCTGGGAGGGGGGATGGCCCCATCATCCGCACAACCCGAGACGACATCCGAAGATCCGCCCGCGTGGTTCGAGGGCAGTGGCTGGCAGCCGGTGTGGCTCGCGCCCGGCGGGGAGGATGGGGACCTGCTCGCGGTGGATACCGTTGCCCCCGACCTCATCGTGGCCGTCGGGGCTTCCGGCCTTATCTATCGCTCGGAAGACGGCGGGGACTCCTGGTCCTTCCAGTGGGTCGATGCCAAGATCGCGTTGCGCGGTGTGCACATGTTCGACGAGACCACAGGCATCGTCGTGGGGGACGAGGGTCACATCTACCGCACGACCCGTCACGGCCGCCGTTGGGATGCCGTCCCCAGTGGCACCGGGGAGGACCTGAATGCCATCACGTTCGTGGACGAAAACCGCGGCTGGATCGTCGGGCAGGGCGGGACCATCCTCTACACGGAGGACGGCGGCCAAACCTGGACCCGCCAGAACGCGGGCGTTACCGTGGGATTGAAAGCCGTTTCCTTTGCCGACGCACAACACGGCTGGGCCGTGGGAGCCAACGGCACCATCCTCCACACCACCGACGCCGGAGCAACCTGGACCCGTCAGGACGGGGGGACCCACGTGGAGCTGACCGGCGTCCTGGCCCTCACCCCGGAGGAGGCGTGGATTGTCGGGCGGGAAGGGGTCGTCCGCCACACGGTGGATGGGGGAACGACGTGGACGGTACATGATCTCACCCCTCGTATGGCCCTTTTCGCGGTCACCGCAGATCCCCGGGGCAACGTGTGGATCGCATCCAACGGGGGGTACGTGTACGGACAGACCGCGGAACACACGTTCCGGCCCTTCACCATCGAGGCCTTCGGCGCGCGGCTGAATCAACCCGTGTACGCGCTGGCCTTCCTCTCGGAGGAGACCCTCATCGCGGTCGGCGGGTCCAGCAGCAGCGGCGGATTGCCCAAGGGGATGCTCCTGGCCCGCTCGCGGGACCGGGGCGCCACGTGGGATCTGCCCGCAGGCCAGGGCGTCTTCCAGTGGCAGGACATCTCCCTCGCCTCGGATACCCACATGTGGGTGGTCGGCCAGGCCGCGGATGGGGGTGGCGCGATCCTCACCTCCTCCGACGGGGGAAAAACGTGGTCGGCCCGGGTCATCGACGTCCCCCTGAACCCGCGGCGCACCACCCAGTTCATGGACGTGGACTTCGCCGATGAGACCCACGGCATCATCGTGGGGCGTCGCAGCCAGATCGTCGACACCCACGATGGGGGAACGACCTGGCGCTGGCGAAGCCTGCGGGACATCACCCGAGTCGAGGAAACGTGGCTCTACACGGTCCGCTACCTCCCCGACGGAAACATCTGGACCTCCGGGGAGTTCGGCCAGGTCTTCCACTCCCCCGACAACGGGGAAACGTGGCGGCACTTCAACCTTTCCTGGACGGGCTTGAACGTCGTCTCCTCCCGGGTGTACATCAATGCAATGCCCGGGGGATACGTCTGGGGTGTGAGCAACACGGGCATCATGGTCTCCTCCCGGGACAACGGGACCTCCTGGTTCCGCGACTCCGAGCCCCTACGCCGTCCCGACGGACGCTCACCCCACTTGCGGGCCACCTACTTCCTCGACGACCAGGAAGGATGGGTCGTTGGGTACCTGGGCTCCATCTGGCACACGAAGAACGGGGGGCGACGCAGCGCGGACTGGGAATTCATCCCCGTCCCTGAGGCCCTCTCCCGCGTCGCCTGGCACGACGTGTATTTCTTCGACACCTACCACGGCATCCTTGTCGGGGGCGAATGTCCCGTCTACGAGTGCAGCTTTACCACGGACTTCACCCGGGCCGCGGTGGCCGTCACCTCGGACGGGGGGCGCACCTGGGAGTACGAGTTCTTGCCGGACATTCGGATACTCTACGGCATCGACGCCCGCTCCCCCGACCACGTCTTTGCCGTAGGGGACCACGGCGCGATCCTCCGCTACACCGGGTTCCCCAGCCACATGGACGTCTTCAAACTGGCCGAGCCCCTCACAATAGACGGAAATCCGGGCGACTGGCCCGCGGGTCCCTCCGTGTCCCTGGACGCGACGTCCGCGGATTACGTGGACGCGGACACGCCTCCCCCCGCGACCGACCTCAGCGCGAGGGTGCAAGCGTTCTGGGACGAGGAAACCCTCTACGTCAGCGCCCTCATCACGGACGACATCGTTACCCCCGAGGACGCGTTCGTCCTCGGCCTGGACGCCGACCGCAGCAAGGACCTTTCCCCCGGTGACCACGCGTTCCGCATCACATCTCAGGGCGAGGTCAGCGAAAAGGGGCTCCCCGTCCCCCAAGTTCAGGTTGGGGTACGCCCTCGGGAGGGGGGATACACCGTCGAGCTGGGCATCCCCGCTTCCCTGCTGGCCGACCACCTGCGCCCGTGGAGCACCCTGGGCTTTACCCTCGCGCTGGAAGATGACGACGGCGCGGGTGTCGACACCGTCCTGGTCAGTGACGGCCGGGATCCCTCCCGGCCCTCGGCCGATTTCGGCACCCTCACCCTGTACGACGACCACCTGACCATCCGCCGGGATGCCAACGTGTACAGCCACCTCGCCGACGCCTACATCTACCGCTCCCGCCCCAACGACAACTTCGGCGAATTCGACGAAGTTCCCCCCTACCGTCGCCTCCGCCTCGGCTGGGACCGCAGCAAAGGATGGGAAACCCGCTCCATCCTCGTGGGGTTCGACGTCCGCTTCCTCCCGCCGGACACCCGCATAGAAAACGCCCGCCTGTTCCTGCGCAGCCGCTACCGGGTACCCTCCTCCTTACGTCTCCGGGTCGCGGCCTACGGTCTACTGAAACCGTGGGAGGAAACGGAGGTCACGTGGAACGAGGCGAGGAAGGGCGTCCCCTGGGATGCGCCCGGGGCTAACCGTGAGTCCGTCGACCGGGATGCCGAACCGTCGGACGTCCAGGCGGTGGATTCGTTCCCCGCGTGGATTGCCTGGGACGTGACCGACATCGTGCAACGGATGCTCGCCGGGAACGCGTGGGGCGTCCTCCTGCGCCCGGAAGAGGGCACAGCGACCGGCGTGTTCACCTTCATCTCCTCGGAGGAGGAACAGGCGCGGGACGAAATCCCGTACGTGGAGATGACGTACGCCCTACACCCGCGTCCTCTACCTACACCTACC
>WGAA01000012.1 GCA_015489285.1 Anaerolineae bacterium
CGCCTTTCCACCCGCCGCCCTGAGGAAAACCAATCTCTCATCTCCAATCTCCAATCTCTGTCCTCCTCGGAGACTGGAGATTAGAGATTGGAGAACGGAGGAAGATGATGGGACGAACGTTGATGGTCCAGGGGACGTTCTCGTCGGCGGGGAAGAGCCTCCTCGTCACCGCGCTGTGCCGCATTTTCGCGCGGCGAGGGTGGCGGGTCGCGCCCTTCAAGGCGCAGAACATGTCCAACAACGCGGCGGTGACCGCGGACGGCGCGGAGATCGGGCGGGCTCAGGCCCTGCAGGCCCGCGCCGCGGGCATCGAGCCCACCGCGGACATGAACCCCATCCTCCTCAAGCCCGAAGCCGACAGCATCGCCCAGGTCGTGGTCCTGGGCAAACCCTGGCGCAGGGTGCGTGCGGGCGAGTACTATCGACACAAACGAGACCTGTGGCCCATCGTCACCGCGGCTCTGGACCGCCTGCGACGGCAGTACGACCTGGTCATCATCGAGGGCGCGGGGAGCCCGGCCGAACTGAACCTCAAGGCGGGCGACATCGTCAACATGCCCGTGGCCCGCTACGCTCGCGCGCCCGTCCTCCTCGTCGGCGACATCGACCGCGGCGGGATCTTCGCCCAACTCCTGGGCACCCTCTGGCTCCTGGAGCCCGAGGAACAGGCCCTGGTCAAGGGCTTCATCGTCAACAAATTCCGCGGGGATCCCCACCTCTTCACGGATGGCATTCGCATCCTGGAAGAACGCGGCCGTCGTCCCGTCCTCGGCGTCATCCCCTACATCCCCGACCTCCTCCTCCCCGAAGAAGACGCGGCCACCCTCACCAATACCCGATACCCGATGCCCGGTACCCAGTACCCAATATCTAATCCCCAATCTCCCATCTCCATCGCCATCCTCCACCTCCCCCACATCGCCAACTTCGACGACTTCGATCCCCTGCGCGCGGAACCCGACGTGCACGTGCGCTTCGTCGCCTCGCCCGAGGGCCTGGGCCACCCCGACGCGATTATCGTTCCAGGCAGCAAGGCCACGGTAGCCGACCTGTTGTGGTTGCGCCGGACGGGGTTGGCGCGCGCGGTGCAGGAGCAGGCGCGCGCGGGCGTCCCCGTGGTGGGCATCTGCGGCGGCTACCAGATGCTGGGGGGGCGCATCCGCGATCCTCACGGTGTGGAATCGTCTCATCCTGAAGTGGATGGACTGGGCCTGTTGCCCGTGGTCACCGCCTTTGCGGGGGAGAAGACCACCTATCGGGCGAGGGCGCGGGTCCGGGGAGGGCCGAGTTGGCTTGCTCCACTGGCGGGGATGGAGGTACAGGGGTACGAGATCCACATGGGGCGCACGACGACTTCCTCCCCCTGGTTGGAGATTGTGGAGCGAAACGGGCGCGCCACGCGCCTGCCCGACGGCGCGGTGAGCGAGGACGGGCGTGTGTGGGGGTGTTACCTGCACGGCCTGTTCGCCAACGACGCGTTCCGTCGTGCTTGGTTGGACAGCCTGCGCCGTGACGCGCGAGGCGCGCGTCAGGGGATCATTCGGGCCGAAGAACGGCTCGAGGCCTCCCTCGACCACCTGGCGGACGTCGTCGAGCGCGCGCTGGACATGGCCTACATCGAAGGTTTGTTAGCGTAGAATACTCCCCTCCTCTCCAGGCCAAGCTTCAGGAGAAGGGGATGAGCACAAGGGCCCGTTTAGTCCCCGGCAAAGCGCCAGGTGCGGTTGTCCATCGGAAGGTGGGACAGACGGGCCCGGCGCAACGCGTCGAAGCGGGGCCGGATCTCCTCCATACTATCCCCGCCCAACTTCTCCAGCAGGGCATCCGCGAGGACGATGGCCAGCATGGCTTCCCCGACTACCGCGGCCCGGGGGACCGCGTTGATATCCGAGCGCTCGTATCGGGTCTGGGCCGCCTCCCCCGTCGCCAGATCCACCGACCGCAGGGGGGTCAGGGTCGTACTGATGGGCTTCATCGCCACGCGCACCACGATAGGTTCCCCCGTGGTGATCCCCCCTTCCAGACCACCGGCCCGATTCGTGCGGCGGACCAGCCGATCCCCCTCGAGGAAGATCTCATCGTGGACCTCGGTGCCCCGGCGGCGCGCGTTCTCGAACGCGGGCCCGATCTCCAACCCCTTCATCGCGTGGATGCTCAACATGGCCGCGGCAATGCGCGCGGTCAGGCGTCGGTCCCAGTGGACGTGGGAGCCCAACCCGGGGGGAACACCCAGCGCGACGACCTCGTACACGCCGCCCACCGTGTCCTTCGCCTCCATGACCTCCCGCACCCGCTGCCGCATGGCCTCCGCGGCCTCGGGGAGGGGGCAGCGGACGTCGTTCTCCTCGGCCCGGTCGAACCGCTCCTCATAGGGCATGGATTCGGGGATGCGGGCACGAACGCCCCCGATCTCCACCACGTAGGAACCGATGCGAATGCCGAACTCCGCGAGGAAGCGTTTGCACACGGCCCCCACGGCCACCCGCATGGTCGTCTCCCGGGCCGACGCCCGCTCCAGGGCCAGGCGCAACTCCCGGTACCCGTACTTTATCGCCGCGGTCAAGTCCGCGTGCCCCGGGCGGGGGACCGTCATCGGGGGGATGTCCCGGTCCTTCCAGTGGGCGTAATCCCGGTTCTCCACGAGCATCGCGATGGGTCCACCCGTCGTCTTCCCGGCCATGACCCCCCCGAGGAAGCGGACCCGATCGCGCTCGATGCGCATCCGTCCCCCCGCGCCGTAAGCCCGTTGCCGGCGGGCCAGCTCCACGTCCACATGTTCCGGGTGAAGGGTCAACCCCGCGACCATGCCTTCCAGGATGGCAACGAGCGCGGGGCCGTGGGATTCACCTGCGGTGAGGAAACGCAATCGGCTGAGCACGTCAACCCTCCTCCCTTCCGGGGCGAGCGCGTCCGGGGGCCGTGAAGGCCAGCAGGGTTCGGTGGATGTGGGGATTACCGCAGATGAGGCTGCTCTTGCGCAGCCCCAGGGGTTTGCCGCCCCAGGACGTCACGACGCCGCCGGCCTCCTCCACGATCAGCGCGGCCGCGGCAAAATCCCAGGGGAACAGGCTGGCGTTGAAATACCCATCCACCCATCCCGCGGCCACATAGGCAATGCCTAGCGCGGCCGCACCCATCGCCCGCACCGCGTGGGCCTCCCTTCCCACCCGGTTGAGCAGGTTCAAGAGCCCCTCCCGGGCCTTCCCCCGGGCCCAATCGCACGCCATCAGCGCGCGGGGCAACTCCTGCGTGTTGCTCACCCGCAGGCGGGCGCCGTTCAGCGTCGCCCCGCGGCCCTTGAGCGCGGCGAACGTGTGCTCCCGCATGGGGTCGTGCACCACGCCGAGGACCGTCGTCCCCTCCAGCCAGAGGGCGATACTCACCGCGAAGGTGGGAAAACGGTGGGCGAAATTCGTCGTCCCGTCCAGGGGGTCCACGATCCACGTGGGCTCCTTGATCTCCGGGGGACGCACCCCCTCCTCGCTCCACACGACCGTTCCGGGGAATTGGCGGCGCAACTCGGTGAGGAGGAACGTGTTCACGGCCAGGTCCGCGTCGCTGACCAGATCCCCCGGCGCCTTCTCCCACACGTTCGCGTGGGTGCGACTCATGCGGCGCAACAAGCGTCCGGCCTCCTGGGCCACGTGAATGACCCGTTCCAATGTGGATGGACTGTGCAAATCGTGCTGATTCACCTCTCTCACCGGCTCATCGGAAAGCTCTTCGTGGAAAACAGTATACCCTTTTCTCCCCGTTTGCGAAACTCTGCCGGATCGTTTAGAATTTTGTAACGGGCTGCGAATCGTGGAAAACCCCTTGCGCAACGGACATCGTAAAGGAGCCAGGTCATGAGCAGAGACGCCCATGCTCAAGAAACCCAACCCAAGCCTCAATCTGCCCCAGCCCCTCTGCCGTTAGAAGAGATTGTACAGACGGAACCGGCCGACCCTGTGGACGTGTACGTGGACGCGGACGAATGGGCTCCGGAGGAACAGGTCCTTAGCACCCCCCACCCCCTGCGAAACGTCCACGCGCTCGTCCACCCCGACGGGTCCCTCCACCTGGTGTGGACGAGCAACAACTGGCTCTGGTTTACCCGCCAGGTCAAGGGGGGATGGGACGAACCGCAACGGGTGTTCGTCGGCACGCAACCCAGCGCGGTCATCGACGCGAAGGGCACGTTACACGTCGTCTTCGCGCACAGCTTTGCCGGCCGCTACCAAATATACTACACCCGCTTCGTC
This sequence comes from Anaerolineae bacterium, assembly GCA_015489285.1. Taxonomy (GTDB): domain Bacteria; phylum Chloroflexota; class Anaerolineae; order JAADDB01; family JAADDB01; genus JAADDB01. Next base: position 4,245 of record WGAA01000012.1, read on the forward strand.
GACCCCTACTGGGCTTTCCCCTACGAGATCTCCCGGACCCCGGGGATCTCCCACAACCCCCATCTGGCCGTCTCCCGGGACGGCCTTCTCTACGCGGTATGGGAGGACGATACGCCCGGATTCCCCAGCATCTACCACGCGTACAATCCCCAGGGGTACTGGATCAACGCGCCGGTGCCCGGCGCGCGGGGTTGGCGTCCCGTCATCGCCTTCGACGGGGAGGACCGCTTGCACATGGTGTGGGAGAGTCCTATCCCCACCGGGTCCGGCGACGACATCTTCCACTCCCAGATGAGCCCGGGGGGATGGACGCTGCCGGAGAACATCTCCGACTCCCCCAAGACGGACTCCTCCATTCCCCGCATCGCGGGCGACAAAAACGGGCGGATCCACGTGGTCTGGCAGGAGCAATGGGCGAACCGCTCCGAAGTCGGATATGCCTCGGGCCGTTACGCCTCCTGGTCCCGTCCCATCGCCCTGACCCGGACGGGACGCAACTACGCGCCCGACATCGTCGTGGATATCCACGGGGCCATCCACGTCCTCTGGCAGGACCTCAACGTCCTGGCCTACCGCTACTATCCGCCCGGAGAGGAGGGCGGCTGGTACTTCCCCGAAGCCCTGGACCGGCACATCAGCGGCGCGGAGGAAACGGCCATCACGACCGATTCCCGGGGGCGCATCCACGTCTTCTGGACCCGGAAGGCGGAGGAGGGGTGGGCCCTTTACCACCGATGGCGGGAGAACCCCCTGAAGCACACACAACACATCCCCCTCGTCCCTGTGGGCGCCTCATGAACGACCCCCAGGGGCTGACAAGGGGCGCGCACGCGTACCGCGTCGTCCCTCGCGTCCTGTGCTTCATCCTGCGGGGCGACCGGGTCCTCCTGCAGAAACGGGCCGGGCACAAGCGCCTCTGGCCCAACATGTACAACGGCCTGGGTGGTCACCTGGAGCCGGGGGAAGACATCCTGGAGGGGCTCTTGCGGGAGATCCGGGAGGAGGGGGGACCGGCCGTGGAGAACGTGCGGCTCCGCGGCATCGTCACCATCGACGGGGGTGAGAACGGGGGCGTCCTTCTCTTCCTCTTCCTCGCGGACGCGCGGGGGGATGAGGTGGGGCGTTCGGAAGAGGGCGTTCTCGAGTGGGTCCCCCTCGACGGGGTACACCGGCTCCCCCTGGTCGAGGACGTGGAGGACCTCCTGCCCCGACTTCTGGCCGCGGACAGGGAGGGGATCCTCCTCTTCGGCCATTATGCTTACGACGCTGCGGGGAACCTGCGTGCGCGCTGGCGGGAGGGGCTTTCCTCTACTCCAGGCGGAACGTCCACAGGCGGTTAGCCCCGAAATTCCAGAACAGAACCACCCCGATAGCGATAATCTTCGCCGCGTTGTAATCCCACGGTGCGTCCAGGAAGGGGGTCAACACCTGGTACATCTTCCACAGGATGATGTTGTTGATGCCCAAACCGATCACGCTCACAACGGCAAACTGGGTCAACTGGGTGTGAACCGGGCGGTCACGCGTCTCCGGGAACGTCCACAACCGGTTCCAGGTGAAATTGCTGAGGACCGCGGCGGAGAAAGAGATGGTGTTGGCCAGCAAAAGATGCCACCCCAGGACCCCGTGCAACAGGTTCAGGATGCTCAAATCCACCACCATGCCCAGGGCGCCCACGAGCGCGAACTTGATGAACCGTTTCACCTCGGGATTCTGAAACGGCGCCGGCAACAGGTTATTGTACCACTCGGACACCATGCCTCCTGACTCCTTTCGTGATACCGGGCTCCAGTATACACCAGATCCGCGGATCGCCCGATTTTCCCACAATGACGGGAAGAGTAACGAGTGACGAGTAACCGGGTGGCGTGGGAAGACAACGATTAACGATTAAAGGAATGGCGTGAAGACAAAGTTGTCCCTATAGCGCCAACGTCAGTAACGAGTGACGAGTAACGAGTAATTGCCTGGCGCGAAGACAAGGCCGGCCCTACAAAGCCAACTTCTCTTCGAGTTACGCATTACGCATCACGCATCACGTATCACGCATTGCACCCGCCCGTCACTAGCGTAGCGGGCGGCTCGATGCTACAATCCCCCCGGTCACATCGTCAAGATAAGGGGTAGGGAATGGACGTCGAAGCACCGCTGGTCGCGCTGGATCTGGAAACAACCGGACTGGACCCGGAACGGGATACCATCATCGAAGTCGGGGCCGTGCGCTTCCTCCTGGACGGCACCATCCTGGACACGTTCCAAACGCTGGTCAACCCGGGACGGAACCTCGCGTCCCGCATTGCCCAGCTCACGGGCATCGACAACGACATGCTCCTCAGCGCACCCGAGTGGGCTCAGGTGCGCCGGGATGTGGCCGCGTTCGTGGGGGACGCGCCCATCGTCGGGCACAACGTGGCCTTCGACGTGAACTTCCTGCGCAGTCACGGCGTCTACCCGCGCGGGGTCCTGCTCGACACCTTCGACCTGGCCACCATCCTTTTGCCCGGCCTGCGCCGCTACAACCTGGGCTTCCTCGCCCAAACCCTGGGGATCCCCCTGGAGGACGCCCATCGGGCCCTCCACGACGCCCAGGCCACGGCCCACATCTTCGTCGCCCTGATCGAGCGGGGCATCCTCCTCCCCCGCCCCGTCCACCAGGCCATCCTCCACCTGATGGAAGGGCGTACCTGGAAGTACGCGCCCCTCTTCCACTACATGTGGAAGGCGCACCAACGCCTGGGAATGCGCCGCAAGGAGGACATCCTCCCCCTGCGCCCCCGCACGGACGCGGACATCCCCTTCACGCCGCCGACGTCCGCGCCCCTCCTGGGGCCCAGGGACGTCCACACGGCCATCGACGTGGACGCGTTGACCGAACTCCTGGAGGAAGGAGGGGAACTGGCGCGCGTCTTCCCCCAATACGAATACCGCCCCCAACAGGTCCACATGATGCGGGAAGTCGCGCACGCGCTCAACGAGGGCCGTCACCTCCTCGTGGAGGCCGGAACCGGGACGGGGAAATCCCTGGCCTACCTGCTCCCTGCCGTCACCTTTGCCCACACCAACAAGGAACGCATCGTCATCGCCACCCACACCATCAACCTCCAGGACCAGCTCTTCCGCAAGGACCTCCCCTTGCTCCAGGAGATCGTCTCCTTCGACTTCTACGCCACCACGTTGAAGGGCCGGAGCAATTACCTCTGTGTGCGCCGCCTCCACGAATTCATCCGGCGACCCGACCTGGAGGACCGGGAGATCACCTTCGCGGCCAAACTCCTTGTCTGGCTGAGTCAGACGAGGACGGGGGACAAGAGCGAGCTGGGGTTGAACCGGGATGAGGAATTGCGCTACTGGCCGGAGGTGGCCAGCGACGTGAACACGTGCAGCCGCGAGCGCTGTCAGGAGGCGGGGGATTTCTATTTCATCGCCCGGGACCGCGCGGAACGTTCCCACCTGGTCATCGTCAACCATGCCCTCCTCCTGGCGGACATCGGGGTGGAGCACCGGGCCATCCCCCACTACGACCACCTGATCGTGGATGAAGCCCATCACCTGGAGGACGCGGTCACCCAGCAACTGGGGGCAAGTATAAGCCGTGCCGGGTTCCAGAACATGCTGCACGCCATCTACACCCCTCAGGCCCCCCAGGGTCGGCACCTGATACACCGGCTTCAGAGCCACATCTCCCCCCTTGTCCTGGGTGTGGAGGGGATGACGGAGCTGGGCAGCATCCTCAACGATGTGGGGGAAGAGGTGCGTCGTGTGACCCCCGCGCTGGAGCGATTCTGGCGCGACCTGGGACGCTTCGTCAAGGAACACGGGAAGGAACGCCACGCGGGGGGATACACGCAGCGCCTTCGCATCACCCACACGGAGCGCACGCAACCCCTGTGGAGCCAGGTGGAGATCTCGTGGGAGCGGGCGTACGAGGGCATCCGTCGGATCCTGCGCGGGCTGGAACGGTTGAGCGGCCGCCTCGAACTCCACGGCAGCACCGCCGGTCTGGAACACCTTGTCGAATCGGCCCTGGATGTCCAGGGCATGGCGAACCGCCTGAGCGAGGCCGCGCAGCACATCCACCGGTTCGTCGCCCAGCCCCTGGACGAGTACATCTACTGGGTGGAATACGAGCGGAACGGGGAGCGCATGACCCTGCGTTCTGCCCCCCTCCACGTGGGGGAACTGGTAGCCCGCCACCTGTGGAACGCGAAGCGGTCCGTGATCATGACCAGCGCGACCCTGCGCACGGGGGGCTCCTTCGATTACCTGCGTGACCGGTTGAACGCCTGGGATGCCGACGAGCTCTCCCTGGGGTCCCCGTACGACTACGCCTCCTCCACCCTCCTCTACCTGCCCACGGACATCCCCGAGCCCAACCAGCGGGGGTATCAGGACGCGGTGGAACGCAGCCTTATCGAACTGGCCCGGGCCACGGAGGGGCGGATGCTCGTGCTCTTCACCTCCTACAGCCAGTTACGCCGCACCAGCGAAGCCATCGGCCCGGAACTGCGCAAAGTGGGGATCGCCGTCTACGAACAGGGGATGGGGGGACGAACCCAACTGCTGGAGAACTTCCGCAACACGGAGCGAGCCGTCCTCCTGGGCACCCGCTCCTTCTGGGAAGGGGTCGACGTGCCGGGGAAAGCCCTGAGCGTCCTGGTCATCACCCGGCTCCCCTTTGCCGTCCCCTCGGATCCCGTTGTCCAGGCCCGCGCGGAGACGTATGACAACCCCTTCCAGGAATACCAGGTTCCCCAGGCCATCCTCCAATTCCGCCAGGGGTTCGGTCGGCTCATCCGAAGCCGCACGGACCGGGGGGTGGTGGTCATCATGGACCGACGCATCCAGACGAAGACGTATGGACGCCTCTTCCTCGACGCGCTCCCCCCCTGCACGGTCCAGCGGGCGCCTCTGGCCCACTTACCCGAGGCCGCGCGCCACTGGTTGGAAGAGGTCGAACCCACGTACGCGCGCCACGTCGAATGAGGTCACCATCCCCAGACGAGGGGGATGAACTGGCGTCCGCGCGTGGGCAGGTGCAGCTCCAACTGCAACCGGGCCATGGGTTCGGCCGTCACCGCGCCTAACGCCTTCTCCCGCAATGCCCCGAGCCACAGGTCGTATCCCCCGGGGGGAATTGGGGGGAAGATGAACTGCCCCGAGAGGTTGGTGTACGTGCTGTACGCGAGCGCGGCCTGTCGCCGCTCCATGATCAGACGCTGATACGGGAGGGGCCGATCCTCCGCGTCGTACCGTCCGTTGTGGTTGACATCGTAGAACAATCTCCCCCAGATGATCGCGTCACAGCGGTCCCGGCACACGGGCGTGGGGGTGGGCGTAGGGGTAGGCGTCCACGTGGCCGTGGGCGTTGGCGTGGGTGTGGGGGTATCCGTGGGCGTCGGTGTCGGGGTCGGCGTCCACGTGGGCGTAGGG
>WGAA01000013.1 GCA_015489285.1 Anaerolineae bacterium
GGGTACACCCGGCGCATCGGCGAGATGGCGGCTCACTGGCGGGACGCGCGCCTGACCTGCTTCCGCCTGGAGGAGGACGAACGGGACGACGCCCGTCCGGTCCTCTGGTTCGGGCGGCCACCCCACGCGCCGGTCTTGCGGGTCACCACCGCCACGGGCCGCGAGATCGTCGCCACGGCCGACCACCCCTTCTGGACCCCCGACGGCATGAAGGACCTGGGCGACCTGCAGCCGGGCGACCGCGTGGCCCTCTACCCCTTCGACGGCGTCCCGTACGAAGAGCCGCCGGACGAAGTCCTCGTCGACGAGGAGGACTTCCGGGCCTTCCTGGAGAGGTGGGGCAAGGGGAAACAGGGCAAAGCGGCGGCCCAAATCCTGCGGGTGCTCAAGGAGAGGCACCTCCTTCCGCTGCGGTACACCTCCCCGGCCGTGCCGTACATTGCCAAACTCCTGGGCTACCTCTTCGGTGACGGGACCCTGCACCTGGCGCCCGGGGAGAAGGGCGTCGTTTCCTTCTACGGCAAGGCCGAGGACCTGGAGGAAATCCGGCGGGACGTGCTGGCCCTGGGATTCACCCCCAGTCGGGTGTACACGCGGTCCCGGGAGCACACGGTGCAGACCACGTACAACACGTACACCTTCCGCCACACGGGCGCCTGGTTCAAAGTCTCCTCCTCCGCGCTGGCCGCCCTCCTCGCCTACCTGGGCGCGCCCGTGGGGGCCAAAGCCCGTCAGCCCTACGACGCTCCGGCCTGGCTCGACCGGGCACCTCGCTGGCAGAAGCGCCTCTTCCTCGCCGCGTTCTTCGGCGCGGAAATGAGCCGACCCCAGACCATATCCGGCCACGGCTACAACCTGGCCGCGGCCGTAATCTCCCTCAACAAGCGCGAGGGCGTGGTCGAAAGTGGGCGACGCTTCCTCGAACACATCGCCCGCTGGCTTGAGGAATTCGACGTGCGCGTCCAGGGCATTCAAACCCGCGAGGAGCAAACCAACGCGGACGGGGAAACGTCCATTCGCCTGCGGCTGATCATCTCCGCGGAGCCGGAAAACCTGATCCGCCTCTGGTCGCGCGTCGGCTACGAGTACAACCGGGAGCGCCGCTTCCTGGCCGCGGTGGCCGTTCACTACCTGCGGGCCAAACAACGCCATATCGAGGAACGAACCCGCATCGCGCAGGAGGCCCATCACCTGGCCGAAGCGGGCCAGCCCCTGCAAACCATCGTGGCAACCCTGGAAGGCCCTGCCGCCAACCGCCGCTTCATCGAACGCTCCCTCTACGAAGGCCGCCGCACCGCCCCCCGGGTCGCCCAATCCTTCCCCACGTTCGACGCCTTCTTGAAGGAAGTCACCGCGGGCCTGGGCGACGGTGGCATGGTGTGGGACCGCATCGAGCGCATCGAAGCGGCGGACTACTCGGGGCCGGTGTACGATTTCACCCTCGACCACCCGGACCACAACTTCGTGGCCAACGGCTTCGTCGTCTCCAACTGCGGCGTCCGGCTCCTGGCCTCGGAACTGTCCGAGGAGGAGGTGCGACCCCACCTGGAGGACTTGGCGACCGCGCTCTACCACTACGTGCCCAGCGGCGTGGGGGTCAAGGGCTTCCTGCGCCTGTCGGACAAGGAACTGGACCACATCATGGTGGAGGGCGCGCGCTGGGCCCTGGAGCGGGGCTACGCCCGTCCCGAGGACTTGCGGCACACGGAGGAGGGCGGGGCCATGAAGGGCGCGGACCCGGCCAAGGTGAGCAAGAAGGCGCGAGAGCGGGGACGGGCACAGGTGGGCACCCTGGGCGCGGGCAATCACTTCGCGGAAATCGACGTGGTGGATGAGGTCTTCGACGACGAGGTGGCCGCCGCGTTCGGCCTCTGGCCGGGCCAGGTCGTGTTGCAGATCCACTGCGGCAGCCGGGGCTTCGGCCACCAGATATGTACCGACTACGTACAGAAGTTCCAGAAGGCCATCCACAAGTACGGCATCACCCTGCCCGACCGGGAACTGGTCTGCGCGCCCTTCGACTCCCCCGAGGGGCAGGATTACTTCGCGGCCATGGTGGCCGCGGCCAACTACGCCTGGACGAACCGCCAACTTCTGACCCACCAGGCCCGCCAGGCCTTCGAGGAAGTGCTCAAGGGCAAAGTCTCCAACTACGACCTGCGCCAGGTGTACGACGTGGCCCACAACATCGCCAAACGGGAGGTCCACACCGTGGACGGTCGCCCCACCGAAGTGCTGGTCCACCGCAAGGGCGCGACCCGAGCCTTCCCCGCGGGGCATCCGGCCGTGCCCGAGGATTACCGGGACTACGGCCAGCCCGTGCTCGTGCCCGGCTCCATGGGCACCGCCTCCTGGGTGCTGGTGGGCACGCCCACTGCAATGGAGAAGACCTTCGGCTCCTCCTGCCACGGCGCGGGTCGGATGATGAGTCGGCGCAAGGCCACCAAACAGGTGCGGGGACAAGACCTCATCCGGGACCTGGGCGAACACGGGATCGTGGTGCGCGCGGGGAGCATGCGCGGGGTGGCCGAGGAGGCCCCCTTCGCGTACAAGGATGTGGACCGGGTGGTGGAGGTGGTGCAGGGCGCGGGCATCGCCCGCAAAGTGGCGCGATTGCGCCCCATCGCGGTGGTGAAGGGGTGAACCATGACGACCCGTATCCGTCCCATAGAGCAGCTGCGCGCCACCCTGCGCCGTATCGACGGCCGGGGGTACAAGGCGTACAAGGACATTCAGGGGGTGTACCAGGCCCCCGGCTTTCTCCTCTACATCGACCACGTCCAGGGGGACCCCTTTGCCGCGCCCTCTCGGATTCGGGCCATCGTCCCCCACTCGGTTGCCCGATTCCCCGAGGACCTGTACGCGACCCCGATTCGCCGGATCGCCCTGGCCGACTACATCAACCGCGTCTTCTACAATGCCGCGCGCCACGTGGAACAGCGACGGGGATCGGGGAAATCCGGCCTCATCGCCATCGACCGTCCCGGCCAGGAAGTGCTCCCCCGCACCGCGGTCATCGTGGGGGATGAGGGCATCGAAGCCCGCTTCTTCGTGGGACTCCCCGCGGCGGGGCGGCGCATCCTGGGCGGGGAGGCGGAGCAGATCCTCCTCAACGATGTGCCTCGCATCGTGCGCCGGGCCATGCTGTACGCCTCCCTCAACAGCCGCAACCTGCGCCGTCACGTGGAGACGGTGGAGGACGCGGACGTGTTGCGCTCGCGTCTGGCCGAATACGGGCTCGTGGCCTTCGTCGCGGATGGGGCCATCCTGCCCCGTCGTTCCGGCGTCGACCCCCGCCCCCTCAAGGAGGGCCATGTCGTTCCTTTCCAGAGCCCCCCGGAGCTGCGGGTGGAGATCCCCTTGCCCAACCGGGGGAGCATCACGGGGATGGGGATCCCGCGCGGCATCACGTTAATCGTGGGGGGCGGGTATCACGGCAAATCCACCCTGCTCAACGCGCTGGAGCTGGGGGTGTACAACCACATCCCCGGGGACGGCCGGGAGTTCGTCGTCACCGATCCCGGCGCGGTCAAGATCCGCTCCGAGGACGGGCGACGGGTGGAACAGGTGAACATCTCCCCCTTCATCAACAACCTGCCCTTCGGACGGGACACGACGCGGTTCAGCACCGACGACGCCTCCGGTTCCACCTCCCAGGCCGCGAACATCATGGAAGCGTTGGAGGTGGGGGCCACGCTCTTCCTCGTGGACGAGGACACCGCGGCGACGAACTTCATGATTCGGGATCACCGGATGCAGGAGCTGGTGGCGAAGGAGAAGGAGCCCATCACGCCCTTTGTGGACAAGGTGGGGCAGTTGTACGAGGAATTGGGGGTGAGCACCATCCTGGTCATGGGAGGGTCGGGGGACTATTTCGACGTGGCCCATCGGGTCATCATGATGGACGAATACCGCCCCTATGACGTGACGTCGCGGGCCAAGGCCATTGCCGAGAAGTATCGGGCCGAGCGAAAGCCTGAAGGGGGGGATCACTTCGGAGAGATCACCCATCGGATACCCCTGCCCCACAGCCTCGACCCCTCCAAGGGAAAGCGGGAGGTGAAGATCACCGCGCGCGGGGTCAAGACCATCCTCTTCGGTCGCCACGAGATCGATTTGAGCGCGGTGGAACAACTGGTGGACCCCAGCCAGTTGAACGCGATCGGGCAAGCGTTGTATTATGCTCGGGAGAAGTACATGGACGGCCGCCGCACCCTGCGCGAGATCCTGGACGCGGTGGAGCGGGACATCCGGGAGAAGGGCCTGGACGTCATCGACGTTCGTCCGATGGGGGATTACGCCTACTTTCGTCGTTTCGAGCTGGCCGCCGCCCTGAACCGCCTGCGGACGTTGAAGGTGAAGGTGGAAGGGTGAGATAAGGGGGATTGGCCCCCCCTCACGCCCAAGGAGCGAATGCCGTGATTGTTACCTGGTCGTACAAGGAACGGAACACCATCATACAGCGGTTGGACCCGCGAGCCCGGATCATCTTCATGTTGCTCGCCATCCTGGCCATTATCGAGACGTGGGATTTCCGGGTGCTGCTTTTCTGGTTCGCGCTGGCCATGCTGGCGTACGCGCTGGCCAAGTTGACCTGGCGCGAGACCCGCCGCTTCTGGATGGTGGTCTTGCCCATCATCACCCTTCTCGTCACCGTCACGGCCCTCACCGGCCGCGGGGGCGAGGAGGCGTATCGGGTCACCCATCCCCTCTTTGCCCTTTCCCTGTGGAAGGGGCACGTCTTCACCATCAGCGCGGAGCAGCTTGTCTTCGCGGCCTGTCAGTTCATCCGCATGGTGACGATGGCCACCTTTGGCCTGCTCATCCCCTTTACCATCCACCCCGCCTATTATGGGATAACCTTCAAGGGGTTGGGCATGAGTGACAAGTTTGCGGTGGCGACGGACCTGGCCTTCCGCCTCGTTCCCACGGTGGCCAAGGATTTTCAGACCACCCTGGACGCGCAGCGGGCCCGCGGGTACGAGCTGGAACGCAAGGGCGCGGGGTTGTTCCAGCAGATCCGCAACCTGGCCCCCCTCGTCGTCCCTGTGACCATCGGGACCATCCTCCGGGGGGAGGACATCATCGACGCGATGGACTTGCGGGCTTTCGGCGCCAAACCGAA
>WGAA01000014.1 GCA_015489285.1 Anaerolineae bacterium
AATACGTGATGCGTGATTCGTGATGCGTGATTCGTGATGCGTAATGCGTAACGTTAGGCCAGGTTGGCGCGGCTGGGCCAATCTTGTCTCCGCGCCATCCGGTTACTCGTTACTCCGTTACTCGTTACTAACGTTGGCTCTGCTGGGTCACCCTCGTCTTCAGCCATTCTTTTAATCGTTAATCGTCACTCGTTAATCGTTGTCTTTCCACCGTTACTCGTGACTCGTTACCGGCCTCCCCCCTTCACACGTCAACGTGTCCAGTCTCTCGATGACCATTTTCTCCACCGATGTGCCCAGGGGGGCGTAGAGGAGGTTCCGGGCGTAAAGGTCCCCCTGCGTCAGGGCCCACACCATGAAGTCGTGGATCTTCCGGGCCTTCACGCAGTTGGGCATGTCCTGGTAGAGGAGGATGAACGTGTACCCGGCAATGGGGTAGGAAGCCTTCCCCGGCGCGTTCACCAGGAGTTGCCCCAAGTCCTCGGGCATCTCGGCCGCGTACGCCTCCGAGGCCGCTGTGATGCTGTCGACGGTGGGCTCGATGAAGCGGCCCGCCCGGTTCTGGATGAACGCGTAGGGGATCTTGTTCTGGGCCGCGTAGGCCAGTTCGATGTAGCCGATGCTGCCCGGCTGTTGGCGCAGCACACCGGCCACCCCCTCGTTGCCCTTGCCGCCGATGCCCGCGGGCCAATCGACCGACTTGCCCGCGCCCACCTTCTCCTTCCACTCGGGACTCACCTGGGCCAGATAGTTGGTGAAGAGGAAGGTCGTCCCCGACCCGTCGGAGCGGTGGACCACCGCGATGGGCATGTCGGGCAACGCGATGTCCGGGTTCACCTCGGCGATGCGCTTGTCGTTCCACCGGGTGACCTTGCCCAGGTAAATGTCGGCCAGGACGTCCGGCGTCAATTTCAGCCCCGTCCCCACGGGCTTGCCGTTGGCGTCCGTCAGGTTATAGGCCACCACTACCCCCCCGGCCACGGTGGGGAACATCCGCAGGTCGGGCGCAGCGGCCTTCTCCTCCTCACTGAGGATGGCGTCCGACGCACCGAAGTCCACCGTCTTCGCCATGATCTGGCGAATGCCGCCCCCCGAGCCGATGGACTGATAGTTGAAGCGGACGGTGGGATCGATCTTCATGCTGTAGATGTAAAACCACTTGGAGTACAGGGGATAGGGGAACGTGGCTCCGGCGCCCGTGATCATCACCACCTTCCCCGGTGCGGGACCGGATTGGCTCGGTCGGTTGACCGGCTTGGCGCCGCCGCACGAGGAAAGCACCAACAGGACGATCAGCAGGACGCCCCACACGGCAGACCGTCGGCCCTTCATTCCTTCCCCTCCTTCAGAGAGCAAATCTCCACTTCCCTCCCCGCTATGATATAATGACTGTGGAGGATAGGCTAATATTCCAAGGGGAAAAGAGCGATATCGGAGATGACGCACACGTCCCACCCGGCACTCGAAGAACAGCACATGCCGACCCGGCGGCGGGTCCTCGTGACCCTGAAGATCCTGGGGCAAGGGACTGCCCAGGAGTTGGCCCGGTTGCTGGGGATCACCCCAATGGGGGTACGACGGCACCTCTCCGCGCTGGAGGCGGAGGGCCTCGTCCGCCACAAGGCCGTACCCCACGGCCAGGGACGGCCCAAGCACATCTACGAGCTGACGCCCCAGGCGCAGGCCGCTTTCGACCAACGCTACGCGTCCCTCAGCGTCGAGCTCCTGCGCTACGTGGAGGAGGAATTCGGTGCCGACGCGGTGTGGCGACTCTTCCGGCGACGGGCCGAACGCCGGACCCGGGAACTCCTGCCCCTCCTGGAAGGGCTTCCCCTGGAGGAACGGGTGGCCCGCCTCGCGGAAGTCCTCAACCGGGAGGGCTACCTGGCCGATTGGCGTCGGGAGGACGAGGGATTTGTCCTCTGCGAGCACCACTGTGCCATTCACGACGTGGCCAAAGCCTTCCCGCAGGCCTGCGAGACCGAACTCACCTTCATCCAACGGGTCCTCGGTGACGTTCACGTCCGCCGGAAAGCCCACATTGTCGGGGGGGATACCCGATGCGCCTATGTGATCGTCCCTCATTCCCCGTTGGCCAAAGGAGGCTAACATGTACAGCGTGGTACGACGACTGCTCCTGACCCTGTCCCGGAGCGCACGGGCCCAATCCTTCGTCCTCCACTTCCCTCCGGCCCGTCGGGTCGCCCGACGCTTCGTGGCCGGGGAGACCCTGGAGGACGCCCTCGAAGTCATCGCCCGGCTCAATGCCCAGGGCATGGCCGCGACCCTGGACCACCTGGGGGAGAATGTGACCACGCCGGAGGAGGCCGAAGAGGCCGCTCAGGCATATGTGGACGCGCTGGAAGCCATTCACGCGCGAGGGCTCGACAGCGGCGTTTCCGTCAAACTGACCCACCTGGGCCTGGATTTAGGCGAAGACGTGGCCTATGAGAACCTGCGTCGCATTGTGGCCAAGGCCGCGGAGGTGGAGCGGTTCGTGCGCATCGACATGGAAAGCTCCGCGTACACGGACATCACCCTGGCCCTCTACCGACGCCTGCGTCGTGAATTCGACAACGTGGGCACGGTCGTGCAAGCCTACCTTTACCGCACGCCCCAGGATGTGGCGCAACTCATCGAAGAGGGCATCGCCAACTTACGCCTGGTCAAAGGGGCCTACGACGAACCGCCCTCCATTGCGATCCAGCAGAGGGAGAGGATTCGGGAAGCCTTTTTCGCCCTGTTGCGTCAGATGTGGGCCCCCGAGGCCCGAGCCCGGGGGAGCTTCGCCGCCATCGGCAGTCATGACGAAGCCATCATCCAATATGCCATTGCCCTGGCCCGACGGTTAGACCTATCGCCTCGGGAATACGAATTTCAATTCCTGTACGGCATCCGCCGTGACCGGGCGGAGACACTGGTCAGGGACGGGTACCGGATGCGCATCTACGTTCCCTTTGGCAGCCAATGGTATCCCTACTTCATGCGTCGCCTGGCCGAACGTCCCGCCAACCTCCTCTTCTTCCTCCGAGCATTGGTAGGGGGATAGGGGGAAGGAGTAACGGTGGAAAGACAACGATTAACGATTGACGATTAACGAGTAAAAGGGTGGCGTGGAGACCAAGTTGGCGCTATTGCAGATGCGCGGTCCAGACTTCCGAAATTTGCAAGACGTCGAAAGTCTGAGCCCAAATTCGCACGGCGCTGAACCGCCGTGCTCATTAAAGCAAAGCCCTCCGGGCTTGCCCGTGTTAGGCCGCAGGCCTTTGCTAGAATGAGCCGGGCGGTTTAGCGCCCGGCGTTACGCCGAGAGAATTCCAGGTTTCCGAACGCTTTCTATCCTTATGACACCTGATGGATGACGAATGACGTATCGAAGTGAGGGCTGCTGAAAGCGGCCTAAGGGAGCCCCCGGTCCAGACTTCCGAAATCTGCGAGATTTCGGAAGTCTGGCGTGCCCCGGCCTGCCCAAATTCGCACGGCGCTGAATGACACTGTTAGGCGCCAGGTGCCTTGCGGATTATGCTACAATAAAAAAGCAGATTGGCAGCAACCGGTACGGAGTTTGATATGGCACCCACCGTCAAACGTCTTGGTCCTTATCGGTTGTTCTTCTACGCAGGTGACGCTTCTGAGCCGCCCCATGTTCATGTGGCGCGGGAGGACAAAGTGGCCAAGTTCTGGCTACGTCCTGTGCGCCTTCAGAGCAGCGGGCGATTTCGGCCTGCCGAGATACGGAGGATTCAGCGTTTGGTGGAAGAATACGAGGCAGAGTTGTTGGAGGCGTGGGATGAGTACTTTGGTGATTGAGAGCCGGGTGCGGGCTCAAGGGGTAGAGGTAACAGAAGATGAATTGAGGGTGGAACTGGAAGACGGGCGGACGATTAGCGTGCCGCTGGTGTGGTTTCCGCGGCTATGGCATGGGACGCCGGAAGAGCGGAATCGGTGGGAGTTGATAGGGGATGGTGAAGGGATTCACTGGCCGGATTTGGACGAGGATATCGAGGTTGCGCATCTGTTGGCCGGGATTCCTTCACAAGAAGGGCAAAAATCGCTGGAGCGGTGGTTGGCAGCCAGGCGTAAGAAGCAGAAGGCCGCGGAGTAGAAGCGGCATAGCCTTTTACTTTACAAGCCGTAGGGTTGGTTGGATGGGTTTACCAACAGTATCCGAGAGTGTTCGGAAACTTGCGTTTCCCCTCCAGACTTCCGAAATCTCGCAGATTTCGGAAGTCTGACGTGCCCCGGCCTGCTGGGGTTCGCACGGCGCTGAACCGCCGTGCTCATTAAAGCAAAGCCCTGCGGGCTTGCCCGTGTGAGGCCCATGGCAAACGAGTAACGGAGTAACGAGTAATTGGATGGCATGGACACAGGGTTGGCCCCGCCGCGCCGACCTTCTCCCGGCGCCTGACGAATGACGAATGACGCATGACGACCGACGAACGACCAACGACGAACGAAAGGATGGCGCGGAGACAAGATTGGCCCAGCCGCGCCAACCTGGCCCAACGTTACGCATCACGCATCACGTATCACGAATTACGCATCACGTCATCAGGCCAAGATGCACCTGCGGTGCCAACTTCCTCACCACCGCCTGACGCCTGACGCATGACGTACAAGGAGACGCCGTGAAGGAGGGGGACCGGGGAGGGGGGACAA
>WGAA01000015.1 GCA_015489285.1 Anaerolineae bacterium
AACGATTAACGATGGCTCTACTGAAAAAACTCAATTTGCGAAGGTGAATACCACTACATATAGTGCCTTGGAGGCCATTTAGCACTACATGTAGGGAGTCGTCGAGTCTCATACTACCTTTTTTCAGGGGAGCCAACGATTGACGATTAACGATTAAAGGGATGGCGTGGGGACAGGGTTGGCCCTACCGCGCCAGTCCTCTCGTCCAACTTACGCATCACGCATCACGTCAAGCTGCGCCTGTAGCGCCGACGTTCTCACCGGCGCCTGACGCATGACGGGTGACGAATGACGACCGACAACCGACGACCGACCAACGACGAACGAAAGGTTGGCCCGGCAACGCCGGGCGCTGAACCGCCCGGCTCATCCTAGCGAAGGCCTGCGGCCTATGGCTAACGAGTGACGAGTAACGAGTAATCGGCTGGCGCACACGCAAGGTTGGCCCTACAGCGCCAACCCTCCTGTCCAAATTACGCATCACGCATCACGCATCACGCATCACGTACTCGATGCCGAATTTCATCCTAACACGCCGGCCTCCTCCCCGCGCCTGACGCATGACGTATGACGCCCGACGCATCCGCCCGCAATTCCCAGCAGGGCCAGGGCGATCTTCACGTATTTCACAGCCCGGTCGATGTGCTCCACCCGGGGCGGGGGGAATTTCCCTCCCAAACGGTAGTGTCCCCGCTTTTCCAGTCGGACGCCCAACAGGCCCGCCATCGCGGCCATGGGATGGCCCGCGTTGGGGCTCGCGGTGCGCCCCGCATCCCGACGCCATACCCGCCAGGCCCGACGCCCTTCCGCACCCTTCAGCCATCCCGCGAGGATGAGGGCGAGCGCGCTCAAGCGGGCCGGAATCAGGTTGAGCACATCGTCCACCCGCGCGGGAACCTTGCCAAGCCATTCGTGGCGGGCGTCCCTGTACCCCAGCATAGCGTCGGCCGTGTTGGCGAACCGGTACGCCAACGCCGCGGGAAGCCCCCCTATCAGGTAGTAGAAGAGGGGGGCAACGACCCCGTCGGACATGTTTTCGGCCAGGGATTCGACGGTGGCCGCGACCACCTCCGCCTGCGAAAGATCCCTCGTGTCCCGGCTCACCAGGTGCCATCCCAGCCAATGACGGGCTTCCTCGAGGTCCCCCCTGTCCAGGGCATCCCGGACGTCGTACACGGCGCGCAGGAGTCCCCGCAGGGAGAAGGTGCTCTTGAGGGCCCAGGCCTGAATGACCACCCGTAGGGGCCGGGGGAGGAAGGATAGGCGTCGTTCCAGCAGATATCCCACCCAGGCGCTTACCCCCATCCCCCCGAGCGCGATCACAGCCCCTCTCAGCAGATCTTGCCCTCGCCTTGCGTCGGAGCAGCGGTCGCGCGCCCACCCGATCCCCCGTCCCATCCAGGCCACCGGATGCCAGCGGTTGGGGGGATCGCCGAGGATAAGGTCCAGGAGAAGCGCGAGGATGAGTACCCGGTTCTTCATCGTCCCTCCTAAGGAAGCAGGATGCCGCGGACCGCGCGCGCAATGAGCCATCCCACGTCCGTGACCGGGCCCGCGTAGGGGTGGGGTGCGCCCCGGGCCGTTGTGGCGATGACGATGGCGTCGGTGGAGGTGCCGCTGGCCGGGTGCCCCTCCGGGGTGCGGATGCCGCGGCGGTACAGGGCCGCGGTTTTGGCTTCCGTTGCCGTGATGACCGCGTTCACCATGGCCGCGGGGGTCAGGTGGGCATCGACCAGGAGGATGAGGTTGATGGTGCCCGGTCGGGGGGTGAAGGGGGGCGTCACCCCCGCAGCGGTGGGGTTGCTGAGCCCGACCGTGCCCACCGCGACCACGTGGATGCGTCCCCTGTACACGTGGGCGAGGCGGGCACGGTGGACGTACGCGGCCGTCATCAGCCCGACGAAGGGGGCCTCGATGCCGCGCTCCCGGGCGAAACGCCGCAGGTCTTCCGCGGGGTGCGGGGCATCGTAGTGTTTGGAGACGTGGCGGTTGATGATGTCGCGTGTCCGGTTGAATCCGCCGCCGACCACGGCCGAGGAGAGGGTCCACAGGGGCCGTTCCCCCCGTATCCAGAGCATCTCTTCGTCCACGTGCAGGGTGATGCCGGGGAGGAGGGTGGATTGCCAGGCCGTTCCCCTCGTGCCGCCCATTATCCCATCCCCCCGGGGGATTGGGCTATAAAGGTGAGGAGGACGATGGTTTCCGTGAGCTCGCAGATGGCGCCGTACACGTCGCCCGTCAGCCCGGGGATGCGGTGCAATACCCACCGGGCCAGGAGGACGGTCGTTCCCACGACGAGGATGAGCCGGAGAAGGCCGAGGGGACCGCTCAGGGCGAGGATGGCACCCAGGGTCACGCTCCCCGCGAGGAGTCCTTCCTTCCACCCCGCGTGGTCTTTCATGGCCCGGCCCAATCCCTGGGCCCGCGCGTAGGGGTAGAGGAGGACCGCGTGGCTCATGGCGAACCGTCCCAGGGTGGGCGCGAGGATCCAGGGGGCCAGTGCAGGGCGGAGGGGGGACCAGGATGTCGTCGTCAGCAGGTGGGAGAGGGCGGCGTATTTGGTGAGGAGCAGGAGGAGGCCCCCGGCGAAGGCAAAGGCGCCGATCCGTTCGTCCCGCATGATGTGGAGGCGGGTTTCGGGGGTGTGGCCGCCCAGCAGGCCATCGCACGCGTCCAGGAAACCGTCTAGGTGCAACGCCCCCGTCGACCCGACCCAGGCCGCGAGGGTGAGGGCCGCGGCGACGTTGGGGGGGAAGAGGTGGGCCGTTCCCCAGGCGACGAGGGCAAGCCCGCTGCCCAGGAGGACGCCCACCAGGGGGAAGAAGCCCACCGCGCGGCCCAGCGCGCGCGGGGTGATCTCCCCCCGGGGAAGGGGGAGGATGGTCAGGAAGGCGAGCGCGGTGCGGAATCCCATGTCACTCTCGGGCCTGGTAGTTGGGGGCTTCTTTGGTGATGATGACGTCGTGGGGGTGGGATTCGATGAGCCCCGCGTTGGTGATGCGGGTGAAACGGGCTTTTTCGTGCAGTTCTTTCAGGTTGGCCGCGCCCACGTATCCCATTCCCGAGCGCAATCCCCCCATGAGCTGGAACATGTAGTCGGCCAGGCGGCCCTTGTAGGGGACCATGCCTTCGATGCCTTCGGGGACGAGTTTGTCCCCGCTCCCTTGTCCACTCCCGTAGCGGTCGCGCGCCCGACCTTTCATCGCGCCCAGGGAGCCCATGCCCCGGTAGGATTTGAAGTGACGTCCTTCGTAGATGATGAGTTCGCCGGGGGCTTCTTCCAGGCCCGCGAGAAGGGAGCCGAGCATGACCGCGTGGGCTCCGGCCGCGAGGGCTTTGGTGATGTCCCCGGAGTACTTGATTCCCCCGTCCGCGATGATGGGCACGCCGATCTCCCGAGCCGCCCGGGCGCTTTCCCAAATGGCGGAGATCTGCGGCATCCCGACGCCGGCCACGACGCGGGTGGTGCAGATGGATCCGGCACCGACGCCGACTTTGACGGCATCGGCTCCGGCCCGGGCCAGGGCGATGACCCCTTCCCCGGTGACGACGTTTCCGGCGAGTACGGGGATGTGGGGCCAGTGGTGCTTGAGGGCCCGTACGGTGTCCAGGACGCGGCGGGTGTGGCCGTGGGCCGTGTCGATGACGAGGGCGTCGACGCCGGCCTGGATGAGGGCTTCGGCCCGTTCCAGCGCGGCATCCCCCACACCGACGGCCGCGGCGACGAGCAGGCGTCCTCGGTCGTCCTTGGCCGCGTTGGGGTAGGTTTCCTGCTTGAGGATGTCTTTGTAGGTGATGAGTCCTCGCAGCCGCCCGCGCTCGTCCACCAGGGGGAGTTTTTCGATGCGGTAGCGGTGGAGGATTTCCCGGGCTTCTTCAAGGGTGGTCCCCTCAGGGGCGGTAATCAGGTGTTCCGCGGTCATGAACTCCCGTACGGGGCGGGAGAAGTCGCGGGCGAAGCGGATGTCCCGGTTGGTGAGGATGCCGATGAGGGTGCCATCTTCCAGGGTGATGGGGACGCCGGAGATGCGGTAACGGGACATGATGGCTTCGGCCTCGGCGAGGGTGGCGTCGGGGCCCAGGGTGACGGGGTTGACGATCATCCCCGCTTCGGAGCGTTTCACCTTGTCCACTTCCGCGGCTTGTTCTTCGACGGTCATGTTGCGGTGGATGACGCCCAGCCCCCCTTGACGGGCGAGGGCGATGGCCATGTCGGCTTCGGTGACCGTGTCCATGGCCGCGGAGAGGACGGGGATGTTCAGCCGCAGCCGAGGGTGAAGTTCTGTGCGCAGGTCGACGTCCGCGGGGAGGACGTCCGAGTAGCCGGGGACGAGGAGCACGTCGTCGAAGGTGAGGGATAGGGGGCCGAACAGGTCGTGCAGCGCGTCCAGGGATTGTCCTTGATGGTTGTGCGTCCCTTCCATTGTGGACCTCCTCAAAGGGCGGTGGATGGTTCACGGTGTTGGGGGATTATAGCGTGTTTCAAAGCGGGGGGACAAGAGGCGTCGGACGTCAGGCGTCATCCGTCATGCGTCATGCGCCGGTGAGAACGTCGGCATTGCAGGCGCAGCTTGACCTGACGACGTAATGCGTGATGCGTAATGCGTAATGCGTAATGCGTGTCAAGTCCTGAAATACGTTTAGTCTGGTCCTGCGGATAGTCAGCATTTGGCACATTAACAAGTGGCCTCCGTCTCGGGTGGAAAGACTAAGGCAGGTGCCGTGACACGGCCGAGATAGACATCTTCGGGCCGGGCGTAGTTCAGGCTCA
>WGAA01000016.1 GCA_015489285.1 Anaerolineae bacterium
AACCGGGCAAAATGGGGTATAATGGGGGCAGGAAGCGCTCCATCGCACGAGCACACACGAAAACGTCAACTCACTCTCACGGGGATACCCTATGCCTATTGGATCCAACGGACAGGAACGAGACTCATCGGCCGCGGCACCGGTCGGTCAGGTTCAGGTCATCGACATCGAACAGGAACTGAAAGCCGCGTACCTTGACTACGCGATGAGCGTCATTGTCGCACGGGCGCTCCCCGACGTGCGGGATGGGTTGAAGCCCGTGCACCGACGCATCCTCTACGCCATGTACGACATGGGGTTGCGCTCCAACGCGCCCTACCGCAAAAGCGCCCGCATCGTCGGTGAAGTCCTGGGTAAATATCACCCCCACGGGGATGCGGCCGTGTACGACGCTATGGCCCGCATGGCCCAGGACTTCTCCATGCGTTATCCCCTCGTGGACGGGCAGGGCAACTTCGGCTCCATAGATGGGGACAGTCCCGCGGCCATGCGCTACACCGAGGCCCGGCTCGCCCCCATCGCCGAGGAGCTCCTGCAGGACATCGAGAAGGACACGGTGGATTGGCAGCCCAATTTCGACGGCTCCCTTCAGGAACCCGTCGTTCTGCCGGCCCGCATCCCCAACCTCCTCATCAACGGGGCCGCGGGCATTGCCGTAGGCATGGCCACCAACATCCCCCCGCACAACCTGAACGAGGTGGCAGACGCGCTCATTTTTCTCATCGACCACTACGATGCCCTGGACGAAGTCGGGGTGGAAGAGATCATGCGCTACCTGCCCGGACCCGACTTCCCCACCGGGGCCTACATCCTGGGAACGGAGGGCATCAAACAAGCGTATGCCACAGGACGAGGTCATCTGGTCCTCCGAGCCGTCACCGAGATCGAGCCCCGGCGAGGGGGCGGGGAGACCATCATCATCAAAGAGATCCCCTACCAGCTGAACAAGAGCACCCTCCTGGAACGCATCGCCTTGCTGGTGCGCAACGGCCGCATCGAAGGCATCTCCGACTTGCGGGACGAGTCGGACCGGGAGGGGCTGCGGGTGGTCATCGAAGTCAAACGAGGCGTCCCCGCGCGCAAGGTGCTCAACCAGCTGTACAAATACACGCCGCTCCAGACCACCTTTGGGGTTCAGATGCTGGCGCTGGTGGACGGGGAACCCCGGTTGCTCCCCATCAAACGCATCCTCGTCCTCTACATCGAACACCGGCGGGACGTCATCACCCGACGCACGGAATTCGAACTTCGGAAGGCAAAGGCGCGGGCCCACATCCTCGAGGGTCTGCGCATCGCCCTCCAGTTTCTCGACGAGGTCATCGCCATCATACGCGGGGCGCAAAGCGCGGACGCGGCCCGGGATGCCCTCATGGCCCGCTTCGGCCTTACAGAGGTCCAGGCCCAGGCCATCCTCGACATGCAATTGCGCCGTCTCGCCGCGCTGGAACGCCAAAAAATCGAGGAGGAGTATCAAGAACTCCTCCGCCGCATCGCGTACCTGGAGGACCTGCTGGCCCACCCCAAGAAGATCCTGGGCCTCATCCGGGAGGATCTGGAGGACATCAAAGCCCGTTACGGGGACGAACGGCGGACGCAAATTCGTCCCCAGGGCCCGGAGGACATCTCCGAGGAAGACCTCATCATGCAGGAGGACTGGCTGGTCACCGTCACCCAGGACGGGTACATCAAACGGACCTCTAGCCGGGCCTTCCGCGCGCAACGTCGGGGAGGGCGGGGCATCAAGGGCATGGAAACCCGGGAGGAAGATGTCATCGCGCACGCGGTGGGCTGCCGCAGCCTGGATACCCTTCTCTTCTTCACCAACCAGGGTCGCGTGTACGCGGAACGGGTGTACAACGTCCCTGAGGGAGGGCGCACGGCCAAGGGCCTCCCCCTGATCAACATCATCGCCCTCCAGCCGGACGAACAGGTCACCGCCCTCGTCGCGGTCAGCCAATTCACCGACGACGCGTTCATCACCCTCTGCACCCGTCAGGGCAAGGTCAAACGCATGCCCCTCACCAACTTCGCTCGGGTGCGCGCCACAGGGCTTATTGCCGTCACCCTGGAGAAGGGGGATGAACTGGGGTGGGCGCGCATCACCACAGGCACTCAGGACCTCATCGTCACAACCCGGGGAGGGCGCACCCTCCGCTTCCCGGAACAACAGGTTCGCGTGATGGGGCGCCAGGCCGCGGGCGTCCAGGGCATCCGGCTCAGTCCCGGGGATAGGGTTGCGGGGCTGACCGCGGTGCAACCAGAGGGTCTTCTCCTGGTGGTCACAGAACGGGGATTCGGCAAGCGCGTCCCCCTGGAAGAGATCCCCACCCGCAATCGGGGGGGACGGGGCGTCTGGGTCATCGACCACAAACGCCTGCAACGCACCGGTC
>WGAA01000017.1 GCA_015489285.1 Anaerolineae bacterium
ATCTGATGCACCTCCTCTCAATAAAGTGACCTTATGATGAGCGCGCTTCCAAGGCGCGTTTCCTCTCCTCGATGAGGCGGAAGAACTCCTCTTCGCTCAACGTCGGGACCCCTAAAGCCTGGGCCTTCTGCAACTTGCTGCCCGGATTCTCGCCAACGATGAGGTAGTCCGTCTTGCGGCTGACACTGTTGGTCACCCTTCCGCCCAAGGACTCGATGAGGTTCTTGGCCTCCTCTCGCGTCATGGAGGAGAGGGCGCCGGTGATGACGAAGGTTAGTCCGGCCAGGGGTTTTGCGCCCTCCTCTTCCTCCTGTTCCTCGGCCATTCGGACGCCGGCCCGGCGGAGTTTCTCCAGAACCTTCTTGTTCTGTTCTTGACGGAACCAGACGACAATGCTCTGAGCGATTTTCGGTCCGATGCCCTCGATGGCCGCGAGCTCCGCCTCCGTGGCCCGGGCCAGCGCGTCGATACTCTTGTAACGCCGGGCCAAAATCTGGGCCGTCACCTGGCCTACGAATTTGATGCCCAACCCGGTGATGAGGCGCCACAGGGGCCGCTGCTTGCTCTCCTCAATGGCCCGGAGCAAGTTCTCGGCCTTCTTCTCACCCCACCCCGGAAGCCGTACTAGATCCTCCTTGCGCAGGTAATAGATATCCGCCAGGTCCTTGACGAGCCCCTCCTGGACGAGCTGTTCGGCGACTTTGATGCCCAACCCTTCGATGTCCATGGCCTGTTTGGAGGCGAACCACTGGACGGAACGGATAAGCTGGGCAGGGCACGAGCTGTTCGGGCAATAGTAGGCCACCTCCCCTTCGGGACGAATCACCTCTGCCCCGCACACGGGGCATCGTTTGGGCATGCGCCAGATGCGCTCGTCCCCCGTGCGCAACTCGGGCAGAGGACGAACTACTTGGGGAATGACCTCCCCGGCCCTGCGCACGATGACGTGATCCCCTATGCGAATATCCTTCTCGATAATGTAATCCTCATTGTGGAGCGTGGCTCGACTCACGATCACGCCCCCGATCTCCACCGGTTTCAATACAGCCACCGGCGTCAGGACCCCCGTCCGTCCCACATGCACCTCGATGTCCAACAGGATGGTCACCGCTTCTTCGGAGGAAAACTTGTACGCGATGGCCCAGCGGGGATCCTTCCCCACGTATCCCAGCTGATCCCACAGGTCCATGTTGTCCACTTTGATGACAAGGCCATCGATATCGTAATCCAAACGGCGCCGCAGCTCCGGGCCCTCTTTCACGCAATAATCGACAACCTGGGCAAAGTCCTCGAAGCGCTTATTGTGGGGGTTGATGGGGAACCCCAGGGTTTTGAGGTATTGCAGAGCCTCCCAATGGGATGTAATGGGCCGCTTCAGCCCTTCGGCAAGGACCAAAAAGTATATCCAGACCCGCAACGGGCGTTGGGCCGTGACGTTCGGGTCCAGCTGGCGGATGGAACCGGCCGCGAAGTTGCGCGGGTTGGCAAAGGTGCGCCCACCAATGCGCCGCTGTTCCTCGTTGAACTTCTCAAAATCGGCCCGTCGCACATACGCCTCCCCCCGGACGACGAGATAGGAGGGCACTTCAACGTCGGGGAGTTTTCCATCCTGGGTGGGGACGGGGATGCGCAGGGGGATTTGTTTGATGGTGCGGAGATTGGGCGTCACATCCTCCCCCTCAATCCCATCCCCGCGGGTGGCTCCCAGCACAAAGCGTCCATTCCTGTAGTGAAGTACAATCGTCAGGCCATCGATTTTGGGTTCGACGACGAAGGCGAGGGATGTACCCGGAGGCACCAATTTCAGCAAACGTCGATACCAAGCCCAGAGTTCTTCGGCACTGAAAGCGTTGGCCAGGCTCAACATGGGCTTGGGATGGCGCACTTTGGGGAATTCCTCTCGCGGTCGGCCACCTACGCGCTGCGTTGGAGAATCGGGGGTCTTGAATTGAGGGTACTTTTCCTCGAGCTCGACCAGCTCTCGAAACAGGGCATCGTACACGCTATCCGGAATGACGGGATCGTCGAGCACGTAGTAGCGGTAGTTGTGGTACTCGATGGCACGACGTAACGCCTCTATCCGCTTACGGATGGCCTCCAGATCCTCGGCACTTTCTGCATTTTGGGACTGGGCAGGCTGTTTCGCGTCGCTCATGACTCCCTCTCCTCCCCGGAAACCGGTTTGCCCGTCTCCGGGTCTACGAACACCAAATCGAACACCTTGCTCTGGTGATCCAGGATGGTATCATCCCGAATGAGAAAGACTTCCAAACGATAAGGTTCCCCGGGACGAGGGGCAGCGCGCAGGTGCATCGTCACATCGACGTAAAAGTTTCGGTGTTCGACGAACAACATGTCACCCAGCAATTGGCCATCGGGATCATAGAGGTAGAGTTCGATGTTGGGATACGTCTTGAAGTAGGTGAGTTGCATCTTGATCCAGAGTTTGGTCAAGTTGGGGTAGGGGTATACTTCAATCCCCGCGATGCGCGGGGGTTCACTTTCCTCAGGGAGGTCCACCTGAGCATACTTGTCATTACGGGAGTAATCCAGCTCGATGTACTGAAAGTCCGGATTTAACGGTGGCTGTTGAGCGTCGGACATGATGGTCCCCTCGACACGAGAATGGTTTACACCCCATTATATGCGCGCCTGTAAGGGGAGGCCAAAACGGGAGAAGCGCCATCTCCTGTGTCAAGGACCGAGCGCTCTCTCACATCCTCGGAAAATTTGACGTGCGTATCCAAGGGAGGGTAAAATACGGGCGTCGTTGGGGGATCGTCTAACGGGCAGGACAGCGGACTCTGGATCCGCTAGTCGGGGTTCGAATCCCTGTCCCCCAGCCACGAGACGGGCGGGCCTGAGTGCCCGCCCGTTTGTCTTAGAAGAGCCCCCTGGGAGGACTGACCATGGCAGAAGGAGATCCCCAGAAACGCTGGTACGACGTCACGCTCCCCCTTACCCCTGAAATGCCGGTCTGGCCGGGGGATCCGCCGGTTCGCGTGGAGCCTCTGGTGGAGGGGGACGATGAGAACCCCTTTTCCATCCTCCGACTGGAGATGAGCACGCATACGGGAACGCACGTGGATGCTCCACGCCATCTCTTCCCCGAGGGATCGGGCGTCGACGCCCTGCCGCCCCACGAGTTGATAGGACCGGCCTACGTCGTGGACGCCCGAGGGGTCAAGGCACTCTCCCCCGCCGTCCTGGCGGAGCTGGAGATCCCCGCGAAGGCAACGCGGTTGCTCTTTCACACCGACAACGAAATGCTGTGGAAACGCGATCCGCACCGCTTTCATACCGATTTTGTCGCCCTCACCCCGGAAGGCGCCCAATGGCTGGTTGGCCGGGGCATTCGCCTGGTCGGAATAGATTACCTGTCAATTGCCCGGTACGGCATGGAGGTTCCCGTCCACCATCACTTGCTCTCCGCCCACGTTATTATCGTCGAAGGACTGCGCCTGGAACATGTGCCTCCCGGGTGGTATGAGATGTTCTGCCTCCCCTTGAAGGTCCACCAGGGAGATGGGGCTCCGGCCCGAGTCGTGTTGCGGGAGTTGTGAAGTCACTTTGTGGCAATGAGCCCAAATGCCTCATGAGCCGGACGAACCCGTCGGAAGCCGGCCTCTTGTAACCGCCGGGCCACGCTGCGCATCACGTTGCGTGCCATTTTGCCCTCCGGATTCCCCACATAATGGAACAGGCGTCCTCGTGGACGCAACACCCTATAAAGCTCCCGGTAAAAGCTCAGGCTATAAAGCTCGCCCGCCAGACTGAACATGGGGGGATCGTGAATGATGGTGGAGAAAAAGGCGTCCGGTAATGTGGGGAGAAAAACCTCCGCGGCCCCTTGGACCACGGCAATGTTCGGCGCGCGGAAGAGGTCCTCAGACCAGGGGTTCTCCCTCGCCAGCCAGATGACCACCGGGTCCAATTCCACGGTAAGCACCCAGTCGGCACGGCGGGCAGCCGCAATGGCCGTATACCCCAAGCCCATACACGTGTCCAGCACACGACCGCGGGGACGGGCTGCGCGCACTTTGGTCAGCGTATCCCGCCACGGGTCGGTCCCCTGGATCCGGTGCATGGGAATCCCGGAGAGGGTGAGTGTGGGCGCGGAGCCCGTTGGATACAGGGAGACCACACGTCCCGTGAGGGGGGAAAAGCGTTGCAGCCGCGTCAAACCGTGCGCGTCCACACGAAAACAAACGTGGGGGTGTGCCAAAATGTGCCGGGCCTCCTCCCAGCGCAGTAACACGCCGGAAGGAAATCGGGCACCCTGGGCACTCAACGACACCCGTACCACAGTGCGCCCCAGGTCAGGGGAGGTCGCAACCTCTTGCTTCCCCTGCTCCCACGCGGCCACAAGAGGTTGGACCTCCATGTACGAGAGCACGATCTTCATGGTTCACGCCCACGTCAAAAGAGCGAGGTCAAAAGGCCCCGGTAACTCCGGCCGATAAGGGTACACCCGGACGCCGTAGGCAAGCTGTCCGCTCACCTGAGCCCGTAAGATGCCCCGGTAATGGGCAACACCTTGGGTGAATTCAACCAGCTGCATGGAAATCTTGCGGACATTGCGCAGCTCCCCCTCGTCATCCAGGCG
>WGAA01000018.1 GCA_015489285.1 Anaerolineae bacterium
GGGTAGCCGTGGCCGTGCTCAGGGGATTGGGGAGTTGGGGGATGGAGCGGCAAGCGGCCAGCCCCAGCACCCCGAGGATGAGGACTATCCCGAGCATCCCCGTGAACACGGGATTTCGTCTATTGAACAAGGTCATGCCTCCTCCCTTCTCGCTCCACCCCACGATTGTTCTTGTGGGAAGTGAACGTTTGCCCCCAGACTTCCGAAGTCCTGCGAAGCTTCGGAAGTCTGGACCGGGCTCTCGTGGGGATTATAGTCCGGACAGGGCTCTCCGTCGAACCCGGACCGGGAGGAGGCACAGTTTAGAAGTCCAGCCAGGGGAGGAATGACCGCTTATGGCGGGTGTTCTCCCACATCCCGGCTATTTGCACCTGCCAGGGACCGAAGACCTGGTAGCCGTTGAGGCTCAGGCGGTAATACACCGTCCCTGCCGGGGGCTGGGCGTCCACGAACCGGTAATAGCGCAGGAGCCCGTTTTCCCACAACGGCAGGACGGGTTCGGAGGAGATGCGGGTCCACGTGTGTCCGTCGGTGGAACGCCAGACGTGGAAGGCGGGCGCATTGCCGTTGCTTTGGGCCATCCAGATGAGTTTGACGAGGGTGGGGCCCGTGTGGGCCTTGAAGTTCAGCAGGGTCACGTTGGTCGGCGCGATGTAGCCGAAGTTCACCCGCACCTGGGAGAGGTTGTCCGTGTTCAGGGTGACCGTTTGGACCCCTTCGGTGGTGAGGATGTAGCCGTTGTGGCGCGGGGGGACTTCGACCCGGTAGGTGCCGGGCAGGAGGTTGCCCAGGTGGTACATCCCCGTTTCATCCGTCCGCACGAATTGGTTGACCGTCTGGCCGATGATGTCGGTGCCGGTGATGTGAATGGGCACGTTGGGGACGACGGTGTTCTCCGTGGCGTCCTTGACGCCGTTGGCGTTGGGGTCGATCCAGACGAGCCCGCCGATGACCCCCTGGGGGATGACCCCCACATCCCAATCGAGCTGTTGCTCCCCCGCGGCCACGGTGAAGAGCTCGGTGACGCCGGTCGTGGGGTCCGCGTCGCTGTCCGCGGGTTCCGGCCCCACGTTGGCCCGGGTGAGCACGTATCCGGCAGGAGGGGTGATGTGGAGGTAGTAACGTCCTTCGGGCACGTTGGGGAAGAGATAGTGCCCCTCCTCGTCGCTGGTTACCTGGTCCACCGGTGTCCCGTCGGCCTTGTAAAGGGCGACGGTCACGCCGGCCAGACCCTCCTCCCCCGGATCCTGAACGCCGTTGCCGTTGCCGTCGACCCACACCCGGTCCCCGATGGAGGCGGTGGTGGGTTCGGCCTGGCGGGCCGCGGTCACCGCGGCCAGGGCGTCGATGCGCCCGTACCCGAAGTTGCTATCCCACCCCGGGGCACCTAGGTCGACGGCCGTATCCGTGAGGATCCGGGAAAGCTCCTCGTTCGTCAGCTGGGGGTTGACGGAGAGGACGAGGGCGGCCGTCGCGGCCACGTGCGGGGTGGCCATGGAGGTCCCGCTGCGGGAGGCGTAAGGGCCTGCGCCTCCCCGCCAATCGGTGCTGTAGATGCCCACGCCCGGCGCGGAGAGGTCGACATAATCCCCGTGGTTGGAAAGGGTCCACCAGTGGTCGTTCCAATCGGTGGCCGAGATCGCGAGGACGTGGTCGTAAGCCGCGGGGTAAACGGGCGCTTCCCCGCCGTCGTTGCCCGCGGCCGCAACGACCAGGGCGTTGTGTTCCCAGGCGTAATTCACCGCGTCCTCGAGGACGGCCGAGGAGAGGGTCCCCCGCAGGCTGAGGTTGACGATGCGGGCGCCGTGGTCCACCGCGTACACAATGCCCTCGGCGATGATGCTGTAGTACCCACTGCCGTACGCGTTGAGAACCTTGACCGCGAGAACGCGCGTTTCGTAGCCGATGCCCGCCACCCCAATGCCGTTGTTGGTGGCTGCGGCGATAATGCCGGCCACGTGGGTTCCGTGACCGTTATCGTCCTCGGGGGCATTATCGTCGTTGACCAGATCGGGGCCGGTGATGACCTTTCCGGCCAAGTCGGGATGTCCCAGGTCCACTCCGGTATCCACCACCGCGACGACCACGTCCGCGGAGCCGTGGGTGATATCCCAGGCCTGGTCCGCACGGATGCGTTGAGGGGCGTACTGGTGGAGGGAGAATTCGGGATCGTTGGGGGAGAAGGCGATATGAGCCCGGCCGTCCACCTCCGCGTAGCGCACGAAGGGCAAATGGCGCAGGGCTTGGAGGGTGGCGGCAACGAAGTCATTGGGGACGCGGAAGACATACGCGTTGAGCTGGGGGATTCGGTCGATCAGGGTGAGGGATGAGGCGGCGTTCAGGGCAGGGCCAAGCGCCTCAGGTGACATCCCCGCGGACAGACGCACGACGATACGGGTGCCCGTCTCGGTCGCGGGACGTGGAGGGGCCGTTGGGGTTTCGGCTCGGACCGGAAGTGTTGCCGCGAGTAAGATGACGATGAGAGATCCGATACCCAGTGCCCGCCAGACCCGTGTGCCCATTGGTCCCTTCCTTTTCGTGCGATGTGTGCTGCGTATAATCGAGGGGCCCTTTTCCTACGCTCCCGGCAGACGGCATCGTACCACGGCCATCTACCGACCTGCAGTCCATCGCGTTTCCTATATTCCAATGCCGGGGTGTAGGATGGGAAAGAACCATTTTTGTTCCCCTACCCACCTTCAGCATACCCCTGGAACGTCTTCCAATCAATGGGTCTTTTGTCTTGGCAAACGTGCTCTGATCCCTTGGTTCCTTGCTTCGCCTCAGCCGTTTCCGGCGGTTCTAGCGGGAGCCAGATATATATCGTCGTGCCCTTGTGGAGTTCGCTTTCTATATGGATATCACCTTGATGCTGTTTGATGACCTGGCGGGTAATGTAAAGGCCCAATCCCGTGCCGGGACGCTCTGTGCGGGGCCTTCGACCACGGTGGAAGGGGAGGAAAATCTGCTCCCGATCCTCGAGGGCGATGCCGATGCCCGTGTCCTGTATGGTTACGGATATCCCTTGTTCGGAGGGGCATATTGCTATGCGTACTTCTCCTCCTGGGACGTTGTATTTTATCGCATTTTCGACGAGATTGGCAAATGCCTCCCTCAAGGATTGCCAATTTCCCCAAATGAGAGGAAAGTCGGTTATTTCCGGATGGGTCGTCTCCAGGAAAAGGGATATATTCTGCTCCTCGGCCATGTCGCGATATTGGTTGAGCACAGAACGCAGGAGCGCAATAAGGTCGATGGGTTCGAGCTTGTGTCGTTGGTTCAAGTGATGGGTCCGTTCCACCTGGAGGATGCGGTTGGCGAGATTCGTCGCGTTTTGCGCGGCCTGCAGGCTCATCTCCAGGATGCGACGGTGTTCTTCGCTCAGGCTTTCCTTCTCCACTTCCAGGAGGTAGGAAAGGCCGGTGGTGATGGTGGCCAGGGGCGCGCGGATATCATGGTTGATCATGGCAATGAGAAAGGAGCGTTCTTCGTCCAGCTCCCGGAGGCGACGGTTCGCGGCTTCCAGCTGTTCCCGGAGGAGGGCGAGTTCGTTGCGCTGCTGGGTGAGCTCCCGGATGACGTGGGCCGCGGCCGCGTTCTCCCGGATGACTATGATAAATCCCTGCCGGGTGGAGCAGGGGGACATGTAAACGTCCACGTACCCGGACAAGGGGTGGGGCAGATCATCGGCGGAAACGTGCGGCATGTGCATGGTGGGAATACGCCGGTGGGCCAGATCGCGCAGAATGTCCTCCATGCCCTGCAGGAAGGGGAGAACCTCCTCCACAGGACGGCCTACCCATTCGGGCACGGTGGCCTGAACGACCGTCAAGTTCTCGTCTCCTACGAGGAAGACGCATTGCAGCAGGCGACAAAACATTTCGATGGTGAGGACGTCCTCAGGCATGGTTCGTTTTCTCCAACAGCCTGCGTGCCAGGGAGAGAAAGGCGTTCTCCACGTTGTATCCTGTGCGGGCACTGGTGAGGAAGATGGGGGTGCCCAGCTTTTCTCGGAGGGTCTCTTGGTCGAAGGCTTCCACTGCGTGGGCGGAGAGCAGGTCTACCTTGTTGAGGAGAACGACGGCCTCGGCGTCGGGGTTGACGAGGCGGAACTCTTCGATGTATTGGCTCAGGTGCTCAACGGTCGCAGGACGGGTGATGTCCGCGACGAATAGCGCTCCTGCGGCCCCCCGGTAGTAAGCCTCCACAATGGGGGTAAACGGTTCCCCTCCGGCCAAATCCCAAATGACCAGGGTCACCTGCGCGGGGATGGGGTCGGTCAGGTGGATCTCTTTTTTGCTGATGTTCACGCCGATGGTGGCCTGGTAGTCGGCCTGATATTCGTTGTACAGGAAGCGGCGCGCTAAACTCGTTTTGCCTACGGCGAAGTCGCCGATGAGGCAGATCTTGAAGAAATACGGCATAAAGGGACTCCTTCGATGTCAGGCATTGTATCGGGCTAAGGAGCCTGTGGTTTCAACATCGACTTAGGCACCCATCCCACGATGCGCGGGTGCTCCGCGGTCGGATAGGCGATTTGGGCCCACGTGTCCCGGTATTCTGCCACGATGTAGACGTTTGTGCCACTCGGGAGGATGGTGCCAAGGGGTTGAGCCCGAGGGTCGGGAGCGGTCCGGGGTGCGGTGGACCGGGTGAGAACGGCCGGGAGGGGCTCGGCCAAGGGCATGCCGTACGTTTCTACCGTCGGCGTCAGGTACGTCACGGCGGTGGGGAGGATGTGCGCCACCGCCTTCGGAGCCAGTCGATACGCCCCCCAACCACAGAGGAGCAGGATCCCCGCCAGCGCGGCCGTGATAAGGGCGATCCCCACTTTGGGAACCCCCTGGGATTCCTCGAGCACCACCTCCTCTTCCTGGAGGAATTCCTTTTCCAGGAATTCCATCAGGAAGGGGGGGGGCTCCCCGTTGGCCGTCCACAAGGTCGTCGAGGTGGCCGTCTGGACGACGCCGATGAGTTCCTGCAGCCGTTCGTGGGCGTTCATGGGGGGGACGCCTATCCCGACCCAGGCGACGTAGAAGCCCGGCCCCTCTTCCATCAGTACGGTGTAGGAATCCACCCGCAGTTCGTAAAGGGTTCCCTGGGGGGTATCCCCGTTCTGGGTGAAGGTTTCCCGGGCGAAGTTGCGGATGGCCGTGAGGAGCCCGGCAGCCAGGTCGGGGTCCTTCCCGAACTCTTCGCCCTCCCGGTAGACTTGCGTCAGGATAATGCCGCTCTTGTTGTCGATGATGAGAACGCTGACCGGCGTCCAGGGGAGGGCTTCGCGCAGGACGATCTCTTCCGGGGGGATACCCCGGAGGCGGGCCCACCACCGTTTGAGCAGGAGCTGGAAACTCGTGGCCCGGCGGATCTGTTCGTCCACGCGGCGGGCCAGGGCCTGGATGGCCTCCTGAACGGTGCGGGAAATGAGGGGCCCCATGATGGGGACCATGGCCGAGACGAAGGCGTCCCGGTTTTCCCGTATTTGCAGTCGTACTGCATCGGAAATGATGGGGGCCAGGGCCTGGGCCACCTCTTTGGGGTGGGTTCGGGTCCGCTGGGCCAGGGCTTCGGCGATGACCGGTTCGATGACCTGGAGAAAGGCCTCCGGGTTGTCGATTTTGGCTTTGAGCCGTTCGACCTCTTCCCGGAGTGCCTCTAATTTTTCCCGATCCTGGGCCAGGAGAATCTCTCGGAGGGTCTCCAACTCGTGTTTGGGATCACTCATGGTCCTTCAGGAGCTCTTCCAGGTCCGCGGCGATGTTGCTTCCCTTGATGCGGGAGCCGACCTCGATGAGGAGATCGCCCAGGGTGATTTTGGCCACCGAGGCTTCTTCCAGTTCGTCGATGCGGCGCTGGAGCCGGGTGTAGAGCTCATCGACCTGCCTGCGGATTTCGCTCAACGCGTGGCGGTGATTCTTGTCCACCTTGGCTTCCAGGTCGTCCACCCGTTGCCACAGTTCTTCCAGGCGGCGTTTCTGGTGTTCCAGTTCCTCTTCGATGTTGCGGAAGCGGCGTTCGTATTCCCGCATGTAGGAACCGAACAGGATGTCGCGTACCCGGGAGATTTCGTCGGCCTGGGTGGGAAGGTTGTTGGTGATGTTCGACTGGTCGCGTGCCATTACTTTCTCCTCCTCGTATTCGTTTGGTGTCGGGGGTGTGCTGTATTATAACTGAACGGAATGCCGATCCGTCAGAGGGTATGCGACCGTTGGTGTGGTTTGTAACCATCACATTATATTCGGTGCATTCGAATGGGGCAAAATTCCTATTTATTGAAGTGAAGAACTGAGGAAGCATGAAATTAACGCTTGTCTTATGTTGCATAGGTTGTACAGGGGGAGTAGAGGAAACGACAAGGAGAAAGGGGCGGCCGTGAGGGCGCGTGAGTGTCGCTGGGGGTACGTGTGGGCCGCGGGCGCGTTTGCCCTGATGTGGGTGCTGTTGGCCACGTGGCCCGATACGCCCGACGGATTTTTCCACCTGCAACGCACCCGAGCGTTGGGGGAGGCGTTGCGTTGGGGCGTCCTCTACCCCCGCTGGTTCCCCGACTTTGCCTTCGGTTACGGGTATCCCGTGCTTCACTTCTACGCCCCCCTGAGCTATTACCCGGGCGCCCTTCTCTCCCTCCTCGGGCTGGATCCCCTGACCGCGACCCGCTGGACGTTGGCCGCGGGGTATGGGCTTTCTGCCCTCATCGTGTACCTCCTGCTGCGCCGCTCCTTTTCCCCCGCGGCGAGTTGGGTGGGGACGGCTCTGTACACGTTTTGGCCTTACCGCTTGTACGATGTGTTCGTCCGGGGGGCCTGGCCGGAGTTCCACGCCTTCCTCTGGTTCCCTCTGGTCCTCCTGGTCCTGGAAACGCCCGTCCTCCGCGCCCGCCTGAGACGTCTGGCCGTGTTGGCCCTCTTCTGGGCCGGCCTGGTGCTCACCCATAACCTGTCCGCGTTCATGATGGCCGGCCTGCTCCTCCTCTACACGGTGGAACGGCTCTTCCGGAAGGGGAGGGACGGGGTGGCCGCGGCGGTGGTGCCCTGGGTGCCCGTGGCGTTCGGCGGGGCCCTGGCCGCGTTCTACGCGCTGCCCGCCCTGATGGAGATGAAATGGGTGGGCTTGGGCGGAAGCGGGGAGGGCGCGGTCACCCGGCATCTCCTCGCGCCCGAAGCCCTTTTTTCCTGGCGTCCCCTTTTCCCCTACCCGACGGCCGATGTGCCCACCGTGCCCTTGCCCGGGTATGTGGCCCTCCTCATGCTCCTCCCCCTCGTCTGGGGCGTGTGGAAGCGCTCGTCCTTGCCCCCACGGGTGCGATGGGCGTGGCAGGGGGCCTGGCTTCTCCTCTTCCTCCTCACCACGTGGAGCGCGCCCGTGTGGCAGGGGGGACATGGGGTGCTTTCCAAACTCCAGTTCCCCTGGCGCTGGGAGGCGCCTTTGGGGATGTTGATGACTTTGGTGGCCGCGGCCATGTTTCACCTCCTCGTCCCCCGTTCCCCCCGGTGGCAGTGGGGACTCGGCGGGGGGCTTGTCCTCGGGTTGGCCGTGTACGCGCTGGCCGGTCTCCATCCCCAACCGGCTTCCTTGACCCCCGCGGATGTGACGGTGGCCCGGATGTGGGCCTTCGACGCGGCCCACGGTCAGGTGGGGGCCTCGTGGACGGGGGAATTTCTCCCCCGGTGGGTGAGGGAGCAGCGATGGGCCATTGGACAGGCCCCGGCGAATCCCGACGACCGCCCGTCGGCCGCGGGGGTGTCGGTTACCGTACAACGCACGGGATACCTTTCGTGGGGGGTGGAGGCGGAGGCCCCGGACCGGGTTCCCCTGGTGTTCCACGTGTTCTATTACCCCGCGTGGACGGCCCGGGTGGACGGCCGTCGCGTCCACCCGTACCCCTCCACGAATCTGGGCTTGTTGAGCGTGGATGTGCCCCCGGGGAAGCACCGGGTTTGGATCGGGTGGGGAGGGACGAAGGCCCAGCGGTGGGGGCTCATCCTCTCCCTCCTGGCGTGGGGGGGCGTGTGGGCCGTGTTGTTGCCCCTTACCCGTGGGCGCGCGCGGTGGGGCGTGGCGTTCCTCTTCCTCGTCTGGGGAGGCGTGGTCCTCTGGCGCGGGGTGCGGCCCGAGGGGATAACGGTGCCCGTGCGCCCGTTGCAGGTCCCTTACCCCCATGTTTCCCTGGTGGGATGCGCTCCCGTCCCCGCGCCCCGGGATCGGGTGCGGGTGCGGTTGTTCTGGCTGGGGCGTGAGGAACGGTCGCAGCCCGTTTCCGTGTTCGTCCACCTGGTGGACGAGGAGGGACGGGTGGTGGCCCAAGATGACGCGCCCCTGGGGAGCGCGTACACGCCGCCGGAGCGGTGGTTTCCCGGCCTTCTCCTGTCGGAGGATCATGAGATGCGGGTGCCCGAGAAGGGGGGAACGTACCGGGTGCGGGTGGGCTTGTACGACGTGCACGATCCCGCGCATCCCTTCCCCACGCCGGGAGGGCAGCG
>WGAA01000019.1 GCA_015489285.1 Anaerolineae bacterium
GTAGGATGCACCTGCTTCCACTGGGTCAGGTTCCCGTTGGGGGCATAGGTGAACTGCAGGTCATACGGGCCGTTGCCCATGCTGCTGTAGGCGGTGCAGGTGCTGTTCCCCGTGTACGCGTGCACCAGGCGGTCCAACGCGTCGTAGGAGAAGCACTGCTTCTGGTTGCTGTTGCGGGCGTCGACGATGGTCTTGATGTTCCCTACCGCATCGTAGGTGTAAGTGAGGTACTGGAGGTCGGTCGTGTTCGGAATCTTGCCCGCCTTGATCTCTTTCAGGCGCCCTCGACCCGAGGCCGTGGTCCAGGGATAATACGTGAAGGTCTGCCGGATGGTGTTGGCCCCCAGCACCCGCTGGGTTACCCGCCCCGCGGCATCGTAGGTCGTACTTTGCACGTAGGTGCCCAGAGCGCTGCTCAGGCTGTAGGGCCGGCCCGCGGCGTCGTAGGTGTAGCTCACCGTCTCCCCGTCCGGATACGTCATGGTGCGCACCCGGTCCGCCGCGTCGTACGTCCATTGGGTGGTGTACCATATGCCGTCCAGGTAGAGTTGTGCCTGGGTCACCCGGCCTCGCAGGTCATAACGCCAGCGACGCTTGCCAAAGGGCCCCCGCAGTTCCGTCCGCCGACCGCGGCCGTACTGTCCGTTCCCCGGGTCATAGGCATCGTATTCATGGGTGGCCAGCCAAGTTAACGTTCCAGTACAGTCCTTGGGAACGGTAGCGTCTTCGTACACCCAACGCACTCGGTTGAGCCCATCGTAGACATAACACAGCGTGCGCCCTCGCGCGTCCGTCTGTCGCTTGAGATTCCCCGCCGCATCGTAGGCATAGGTCCACGTCCCCATGTCCGGGTCGGTCATCTGCACCTTGCGGCCCAGGGGATCGTACTGCATGGTGGTGACCGCCCCGTCCGGCCCGGTCACCTGCACCAACAAATCCTGCACGTTGTACGTGTAAGTGGTGGTGGCATACGGCGTCGCGCTCCATGTCACGCCGGTGTATGTACCCGTGTACAGGTGAACTTTCTCCAGGCGGCCAAACCTATCGTACTCATAAATGCGCTGATGCCCGTTCTCGTCCAACACCCCTTTCTTCCACCCCTGATACGCCGTCACCGCCTGCTTGCCGTCGGGATGGGTGACGCGTGTCACACGCCCCAGGGCGTCGTACGTGTATTCTGTGTGAGGCCGAGTGGTGTTTTCGGACACATAGGATGCGCTTGCGCTCACCGAGAAGGGCATGTACTGCCGCGCGGTCAGGCCCAGGGCGTTGTATGTCTGCTGCGACACCGATTGCTGACCGCCGGGAAGTTCGGCCTTGGTTTCCACCAACCTGCCCAGGCCATCATAGAAGCGATAGGTGGTAATGACCCCGGCCTGCCCCGAGACCTCCCGCTGGTCGACCCGGATCCGGAAGGGGAACACGGTATCCGCATAGGTGTACTGGACTGTGGGATAGGTCAGGGAATCATAGGGGCGCACTATCGCCACCGTCCGTCCAAACGCGTCGTACGTCTGCAGGACAGCGGCCCCGTTCGGGTCGGTCACCCGTTTCAGAAGTCCGGTATATCCGCTTCCTATCCCCGGGTCACTCTCGTTGATGCCGTAATACTCGTAAGTGGTTGTCTGGTTTAGGGCGTTGGTTTCCTGAATGCGGTAGAGGTGATAATGCGAATCGTACGCGTATGTGGTGGTAAGTCCCCGGGGATTGGTCACAGAGGTCACGTTCCCCCATGCATCGTAAGTAGCGCGAGTTTCTACCCACCCCCAGCCGTCCTTGCCCCGGCGCACCTTGGTCCGCAGTCCCTTTGTCGGCGGAGTGGTATAACTACTGGCGTTATCGTAGTAGTACCGCTCCTCCACTATCAAGTCGGCGGTGTTGGGGGCGCTTCCCTGGATGCCCTGATAAAGGAAATACTGGGCGGGGTAACTCACCAGCCACGCTGATGTGTTGGGGTAGTACGCCCAAATGTGGGTGCGGTTCTCCACCGTGGCTGCCCCACTGTATTCCTGTTGTCGAATAAGGTTGCCGTAGGCGTCATAGGCAAAAACCGTGCGCGCGACCTGACCGTCCTGTTCTACCTGTTTCTCCTGCAGGGCAATGAACCCCGCCTTGACTGTGTTGCCCTCCTTTATGGTGGCGCTGATCGTCCACGTGTTCGTGATAACCTGTAACGGAGTGCTCGTCGCATCTTCAACCTTCTCCACCTTGAGTCGTCCCCTCAGAAGCCAGTCATCCGGCGGGAGGGCAAACCGGGTCCACCCTTTGCGCATTACAGTACCGCTCAGTTCCCGTCGCTCCACCGTGACTTCCCGATAGCCCAGGAAATTACCCCCCGTTTTCCCATTGCTGAACTGAGAGGGCCACTTGCATGTCGTCGCGTCCTCGGTTTCCAGGTAACAGCGCCCCTGACTGTCCGCGCTGTACAGGTACACGTCCTTCCACCCGCTCCCAAGACCATCGTGAACCTCCTTGGATTCAACCCGCCAGTTCGCGGCGTGATCCCACCCGCTGTCCGGCGTGCCATAAGCGACAGTAATCTGTCCCCCATAGCCGTTATTCAGTGAGGTCAGCCGTGGGTAATTGAACCGGGCCTTTTCCCAGTCTGTCCCCTGGCCGTCGTTACGCCCTTCCTTGTTGTTGTACCCCGTGTACCCAAACGTCCAGGCTGGCAAGCTGTACCAGGCAGTTCCGTCCGTCCCCCAGGCCTGTACCTGACTCAGCACGCGTAGTCGCTTGTTGGGTTCATCCGCGGGGACAAAGGTGCCGTAGGTGAAGCGCCACTCCCGCACTGCGTCCCAACCGCCGTCGGCCCGGTGGCGTTCAACGATGACCTTCTGCACCGCGTCCGTCTGCCAGAAGAGGACGAGTTGACCAGAGCTGGCAAAGTCCCACCGGTACGCCTGGGCTCCGATGCCGTCATTGGGCCCGTTTCCGTTCCAGCGCCGTCCCCAGATGACGCGTACCCGGGTGCCCGGGTAGGTGATGGTTGTCAGGTAACTGGCCCGCTCGTGGTTGCCGTCGTCTCCGTTCGGGCAGGTTTCGTTCGCGCCGATTTGGCCTTCGTTCTTCCAGACGGTGCACTGGTCGTTGTACGTTTGCTCGCTGTAGTAGAAAGTGATAGTCATCCCCGTGGGATACACGATTTCCTTCAGGCGCCAGCGCACTGTGGCCTGATAGGCCAGCCAGGCAGCCCCCGTCCAGCCCCCAATCCACCCGCGGGCAACCTGACGGCTGTCCCCCGTGGTACCGAACCGGTATTTCACTCCATCCCGGGTAATGACCTCCCAGTAGCCCATCTCGGTTCCGCTGTACCAGGTAATGCGCCACAAGCGGTCATCCTCGGTCCGGTAGCGATATGCGCCGTTGTGCCCAAGGTATTGCACGTTCTGGGGCATGGTGCTTTCGGGTACCAGCTTCAACGCCTCACCGTTAAGGAATAAAAGGGGCACGTCGTCCCAGCACATGTGGTAATGGGCTCCATCCCAACACCGGCGTACGTTGCGCCACGTGATCTCCCCCACATCCAGACTCCAACCAAAACCGACACCGTCCGACTGAGCCCAGGTGAGGATGCCATCCACACGACGGCTGTTGTAGGTCAACTGAAAAGGCGGGGTGATGCCCTGACGCCCCGACGGCAGTCCTAAGGGGAGTTCCCAGGTTAGCGCGCCGCTAAAGCGCGCGACACGTGTGTCATTGAATTGCAACTGCCAGCCGCCTTCCGTCGATCCCGCTGTACCCGCGCCGAAGGTGGAAAAGTGGTCGGTCACAAAAGTGATCTCCTCTCTCGCCTCGTCCACATGCACGACCCGCACCGGTTCCCATACGCCTTTGGTCTCGTTGAAATACCCGGCCCAGGGGCGCAAGAACGCAGGTCGTGACCTCCAGTTTGCCAACCCGGCCAAATTCAGCGTGACGGTGACCGGCTTCTGAAAACGGACAATGGCCGTTCCTTTCTCGTCCTGCATAGACAAATCGAACGTCATAGCCATACCCGCTTGACCGGTAGCCAGACGGTGTATATTCCGCTGCTCCACCCGTGCCCGAACAGAAGCAATGCCCGAAGGCAAGGCTCCAGGAGCAAAAGTCACTGTTATCCGACCATCTGGGGTGCGCAGCATCCCACCCCTCGCCGGGGAAAAGGACACATCTGCTGCTTGCAGGACGTATACAGAGGCGCTGGCTGGATACGTCTGGGCAGGCGACGTCACCTGTAAATAGGCGCGGTTGACCAGCACCGAAGGAGCGCCTTTTTCTATTCGCACTTGGTAAACAAGCGTGTTCGTTGCTCGGGCGGGTATTTTCGGCCAACGCCATTCTAGAGTATGGGAGATGGGGTCGTACTTGCCTGTGGTGCTCCCCAAGAAAGTCACTCCATGTGGCAAAGTATCTACCACGACGACATCTTGGAGCGCCACATCGCCGGAATTGCGCACTACCAACGTGTACGTGATGATGTCGCCAACCCGCCCTGTCTCCCGAGAAGCGCTCTTGGAAAACACAACTCGGGGGGCTACAGACCGGAATGACGATACAGGAGATGGATTTGTACCTGGATCTGAGGCATTCGTCGAAGTTGAAGGGGCCGCGACAAAGGTCGGATGTGGAGTTGCCAACACGGGAACAGGAAACAGGAGTGCCAAAATGAGGAGCAGGTTAAACACGCGAAGAGCACGGGTGGTCATCGCTCACCTCCTTGCCGAGTAACCAGGCACCGATAAATCATTAGAAACTCTGATGCGTTGATAGCGTAACTACTATATCACAAATTAATCTAATCAGAAAATGTAGTATAGTGATAAAATTTCACATGCTGGTGAACCATAAGTACTACCTTTATAAAACCGAACTGATGTTTTGCATGGAGTCGGCGACGTTGATGAAAGGTGAGTTTTTAAATGGCATTAAGGAACTGGAGCGGTGGAAGATCAAGGTGAGCGCTACGTCGGCGATGGGCAAAGCAGAGGAGCGAAGTAGGAGGACGTTTGGGAATGCATGGGGCCCTACGCACGGGGCTAAAGCGATACTGTTGGCAAACATTTTGCACGGCGCTGCTCGTTACGTCACTCGTCAGGCGTCAGGCGCTGAGGGGGAATCGGCGCGATAGGATGAAGCTTGGCGATGTGGCGTAATTCGTGATGCGTAATTTGGAGACAAGCTTGGCTCTGTAGCGATAGTCTTGTGTCCACGCCAGGCGGTTACTCGTTACTCGTGACTCGTTACGTCATTCGTCATCCGTCAGGCGGAGGTGAGAACGGCGGCGCTGGAGGCGCAGCTTGGCTCTGCAACGTGATGCGTGATTCGTAATGCGTAACTTGAAGACAAGCTCGGCTTTGTGGCGAGAACCTTGCTGCCACGCCAACCAATTACTCGTTACTGACGTTGGCGCGGTAGGGTCAACCTTGTTCTCGCGCCGGCCCTTTAATCGTTAATTGTCAATCGTTAATCGTTGTCTTTCCACGCCAACCAATTACTCGTTACTCCGTTACTCGTTAGCCGTGATGGAAGCGTCCCAAAGGGAGCCCCCCAACCAGGGGGCTTTGCCCCGATGTAACCCGGAGTTCAGCTCCGGACGGGTTCTCGTAATGGCCCTGCTATGCCTTGCCCTTTTTCCTCCAGAACTGGAGTACCGTGTCCCCGTAGGACCGTTCTTGTTCCAGCAGGAAATGCTTCAGCTCGATGTCCTCTCGCTCCCGGGGGTCGATCTGGACGATGACCAGGCCATGGTCCGCAACCCATTGGGGACGCTCGTCCAGGAGCTCCAGGGCTTTTTTCCACATGCCTTTGTACTGGGGCGGAGCCACGTAGACGATGTCGTAAGGGGCCTGGGGGGTCCCCCGGAGGAAGGCGAAAGCGTCCCCCCGGACGGTGCGGGCCCCTTCCTCCAGGCCGGTCAGCCGCAGGTTCTCCCGGATGACGCGGTAGGCCTTCCCCGCGCGCTCGACGAACGTCGCATGGGCTGCCCCCCGGCTCAGGGCCTCGATGCCGACGGCACCGGTCCCCCCGAACAGGTCCAAAATCCGGGCCCCCTCCACCTCCGCCCCCAGGATGTTGAAGAGGGCTTCCTTAACCCGGTCGGTGATGGGGCGGGTGCCCTTGCCGGGGACGGATTTCAGGGTGCGCCCTTTGGCCTTTCCGCTGATGACTCGCATGGTATCGTTTCCGTGGGAACTCGGTTGAGACTTCCGGGTGAGACTTCCGAGGTCTTCAAGACCTCGGAAGTCTGGGCTACTCTGGGCTAGTCTGGGTTCACCCCCGCGCGGGACGGCCGGTCAACCAGCAGCGGAGGAGGGGTTTGATGGCCTGGGCCGCACGGGCTCGGTGACTGATGCGGTTCTTCTCCTCGGGAGGAAGTTCGGCCATAGTGCGTCCGCGGCCGGGCAGGTAGAACACGGGGTCGTAGCCAAACCCGTGCTCCCCTCGCGGGGTGTCCACGATGAGCCCTTCGACGGTGCCCTGGGTGGTACACGCCTCCCCCTCCGGCGTGGCGACCGCAATGACGCAGCGGAAACGGGCCGTCCGCCGTTCCCGGGGGACCCCCTGGAGGTCTCTCAGGAGCTTTTCGATGCGGTCCCGATCGCTTGCGTTGGGGCCCGCGTACCGGGAAGAGTACACGCCGGGGGCCCCTCCCAGCGCGTCCACCTCCAGGCCCGAGTCGTCGGCCAGGGTGACGAGGCCGCTGATCCGGGCGTAATTCAGGGCCTTCTGGAGCGCGTTTTCCAGGAAAGTGTTTCCCGTCTCTTCCACCTGTTGAGTGATGCCCACATCGTCCAGGTAGACGAGCTCCACGGGCAAATCGTGCAGGAGTTCTTTGTACTCTCGCAGTTTACCTCGGTTGTGTGTGGCAACGAGCAAACGGATCATGCATCTTCCTCCTGGGAAGGGGACGTTTTAGGGACCATGCTCCACGCCCGTTCCTTCAGGTAGCGCTGGATAACGGCCTGCTGACCGGGATGGGCGAAAGTGAGGTGGGGAATGCTCTCCACGGGCACCCACACGGCACGGACCACCTGGGCATCGGGGTCGTGGGGGATGGGTTCCCCGTCCACGCACCGGGCTTCGTACGTCAAAATGTACACGCCCACCGGGCCGGACTCCGTTTCCACCACCTCCACCCGGCTGTCGTAAAGGCGCAGGGACTTCACCGAGAGTCCGGTTTCCTCCAACATTTCCCGCACCGCGGCCTCCTCCGCGGTCTCGTAGGGCTCCCACGTGCCGCCGGGAAGGGCCCAATGGCGGGAGACGCCCGGTTTGTCCTGTTCCACAAGAAGGACGGCCCGACGGATCGGGTCGTAGCAGAGCACGGTGACGATAGTCGTCTTCATGATCGTTTTGTTCATTGCACTCCCGTCTCTTCAAGGAGTTGGCGGAGCCTTTCCGCCAATCCCGAATGGCGATTGAGGGGCTTGTCGTTGCGGACGGCGATGGCAATGGCCCGCGGTTCTCCGACCAGAACGACGAGCTGCTTGGCCCGAGTCACCGCGGTGTACAGGAGATTACGGTGGAGCATGATGTAATGGGTCGTCATGACCGGGATGACCACGGCCGGGTATTCGGAGCCCTGGGATTTGTGGACGCTGATCGCGTACGCGTGGACGAGTTCGTCCAGTTCCAGGAAATCGTAGGGGACGAGCCGTCCGTCGAAGTCGACCAGGATTTCCTGGAGTTCGGTGTTGATGCGCACGATGTGGCCGAGATCCCCGTTGTACACCTCCTTGTCGTAGTTGTTGCGGATTTGCATTACCCGATCCCCCGGTCGGAACACGCGTCCCCCTACCCGCCGTTCGGGCCCCCCGGGCCGACCGGGGTTCAGGGCCTCCTGGAGGCGCAGGTTCAAATTCCCCACCCCTACAGGACCCCGGTGCATGGGGCTCAGAACCTGGATCTCCTCCGGTTTCAGGCCGAATTTTTGGGGAATGCGCCGCCGCACGATGTCAACGATGAGGTCCGCCGCGGCCTCCGGGTCGTCTACTTTGAAAAGGAAGAAGTCCCGCGCGTTCCTGTTGTCGATGATGGGCATCTGGCCCCGGTTGATCCGGTGTGCGTTGATGATAATGTAACTCCCCTCGGGTTGTCGAAAGATCTCCTTCAGGTGGACAACGGGGATGACCTGGGAACGGATGAGGTCGCGCAACACATTTCCCGCCCCGACGCTGGGCAGCTGGTCCGCATCCCCTACCAGGA
Organism: Anaerolineae bacterium; assembly: GCA_015489285.1. Taxonomy (GTDB): domain Bacteria; phylum Chloroflexota; class Anaerolineae; order JAADDB01; family JAADDB01; genus JAADDB01. The sequence goes on from WGAA01000019.1 coordinate 8,188, forward strand.
GGAGGTGAGTGCCCGGACGGATGGCTTTGAGGAGGTGATTCATGAGCAGGACGTCCAACATGGACGCTTCGTCGACGATGACCATGTCCGCGTCCAGGGGATTGGATTCGTTCCGTTTGAAGGTGAGGCTTTCGGCCATTGTGACTTCGAGGAGGCGGTGGACGGTCTGGGCCGGACGTCCCGTCGCCTCCGAAAGGCGCTTGGCCGCCCGTCCTGTGGGCGAGGCCAGGAGGTACCGCAGGCCCGCGGCTTCCAAAAAGCGAATGATCGTCTGGACGGTTGTCGTCTTGCCCGTGCCCGGCCCCCCTGTAAGCACACTGACGGGGGAGGTCAGGGCCATGCGCACGGCCGCGCGCTGATCCGCGTTCAACCGGACGCCGGTTTCCTGCTGCACGGCCATGAAGGCGCTTTCCCACTCGAATTCCCGGAACACGTGGAGGCGACTTCCCAGAAGGGAGACACGTTCCTGGGTGAGGAGACGTACCAGTCGGCGGGCGACGCCTAATTCCGCCCGGTGGAAGGGGGTGAGGTAGACCGCGGGTTCCTCCGCGATGCCGGGCGCATCGGGCCGGCCGGGGGGTTCGATGTGGATTTCCCCCAGTTCGACCAGGGTGTCCAGGGCCTGGAGAATGCGCTCCTCCGGCACGTCGAGGAGCTCCTTGGCCCGGCGGATGAGCTCATCCCGGGGAAGATACACGTGTCCGGCCCGGTCGGCTTCCTCTCCCAGGAGGTAGGCAATAGCCGCGACAATGCGCTCGGGCGCGTCTTCAGGGATGCCCAGGTTGCGCGCGATCTTGTCCGCGGTGATGAACCCGATGCCCCGGACCTCCCGGGCCAGTCGATAGGGGTCCGTTTGCAGGACGTGGATGGCTTCGTTGCCGTACTGCTTGAAGATCTTGACGGCCAGGCCCGTGCTGACGCCGTGCCCCTGGAGGAAGACCATGACCTCTTTGATGTGGCGTTGTTCCTCCCACGCGGCTTTGATGAGGGCCAACCGTTTCGGCCCCACGCCCAGCACCTCCAGCAGGCGGTCCGGTTCCTCGTCGATGACGCGCAGGGTATCCAGGCCGAACTTGCGCACGATCCGTTTGGCCGTTACCGGGCCGATGCCTTTGATGAGACCGGAGCCCAGGTACTTCTCGATACCGGCCAGGGTAGCCGGCATGATCGTTTCCACCTGCTCGGCCTTGAACTGACGTCCGTACTGGGGGTGGACCGTCCACAGGCCGCGGAAGCGGACCGTCTCGCCCACGTTCACGCCCATCATGGGCCCCACCACCGTTACCAGATAATCCTTCCCCTCGGGCGTGACGCGAGCAACCGTGTACCCGGTTTCCTCGTTGTGATAGGTGATACGCTCAACGACTCCGGTCAATGTCTCCATCATATCGACCCAACGTCCCTCGGCCCCCTTTCTGCTCGGGGTGGATGTATTGTAGCACGGGTGCATTGGGATAGGGTATTGGGGGATGGGGATTGGAGATCGGCGTTGCCGGGGAACCCACGCCCCGTCCCCCGTTCCCGATTAGCTGTTCAGGCACAAATGTGCTACAATATCCGTGCGATGGCTCGACCTGGGCGTCGAACCTCTTTGGAGACACAGTCGTTGCCTATGAAGAACACACCTGAGACCGATCTTTCGTTCCCGCGCTTGGGCGTTATCGAGGCCCTATCCCTGGGGTACAACCAACTTCTTCGGTTTTGGGAGGTCCTGCTTGTACCCATCATCCTGGACCTTTTCTTTTGGCTAGGGCCTCAGATGTCCTTTCGGGAAACGTTGCGGGCCATCGTCCGGCAGTTGCCCCCGGAGACGGCGACCCTCTTCCGCCAGATGCAGGGCGTTTCCCCGACGGAGCTTGTAAACAGTCTGCCGGACGTGAACATGTTGACCATCCTGACCCAGGTGCCGGGGGGGCCTTTGCCCTTGACCGCGACGCTGGGCGGGCTGCCCCGCCCCATCGGCTGGGACGTCCCCTCCTGGGCGCCCACATCCTGGGTCGGCCTGATGGGCGTGATCGTGGTTCTCCCCCTGCTGGGCACGCCCATTGCCGGGATTTATCAGGGATTGGCCTCCCGCCCCCTGTTCGAATCGGGGAGGTGGGGTACCCGGGCCCTCTGGACGGGGCTGCAACTTTTCCTGTTGGTGGCCGTCCTCATCCTGCTCGTGGGCCTGAGCATCCTGGTGAGCAGCGTCTTGCTCGCCTTCTCTTACATGATCCATCCGGGATTGATGGGCTTCGGCCTCGTTCTCCTGCTGGGGGCCGGTACCGGGGCCATGGTCATGGGGACCCTCCTTTTCTACTTCACGCCGGCCAGCATCGTCCTGTACGGGGATCATGCAGGGATCGCCCTCGTGCGGAGCGCCCAGGTCGTGACGGCCAATTTGGGCAGCAGTGTGGGGTTCATCCTTCTGACCCTGCTCATTTCCCACGGGTTTGCGTATATATGGATGGCCCTGGCAACGACCTTCGCGGGGATTCTCGTGAGCATTCTGGGCAACGCCGTTCTGACGGCGGGGCTGACCATAGGCGGGCTTTACTTTTTCCACAATCGCCATCAATTGCTGCGCATGGCACAGGAAAAGACGCATCGCTCGGAAACACAAGGAGGAAGGTGAGTGGCTGAGGACACACGGGAAAAGGACACGTTATCCTACACAGCAGAGGATATTCAGGTTCTCGAGGGACTGGAAGCGGTCCGCCGACGGCCGGGCATGTACATCGGCGGCACGGACAGCCGCGCGCTCCATCACATGGTGTACGAGGTGGTGGACAACGCGGTGGACGAGGCTCTGGCCGGGTTCTGTGACCGCATCGAGATCACCATCCACCCGGATAACAGTGTGACGGTTGAGGATAACGGCCGCGGTATCCCCGTGGACATCCACCCTCAGGTGAAGCGCCCCGCGCTGGAAGTGGTGATGACCCGCCTCCACGCGGGGGGCAAGTTCGGCGGTGGGGGCTATAAGGTATCGGGAGGGCTCCACGGTGTGGGCGTCTCCGCGGTCAACGCGCTCTCCAAATGGCTGGAGGTGGTGGTCAAACGGGACGGCAAGATCTGGCGGCAGCGGTACGAGCAGGGTCGGCCGGTCACCGATGTGGAAGTCATCGGCAAGATGAAGAAGGGGGAGCGCACGGGCACGCGCGTGACTTTCCTGCGGGACCCGGAAATCTTCGAGGTGCTGGAGTACCGCTTCGACATCCTGGCCCAGCGCTTCCGGGAAATCGCCTTCCTCACCCGGGGGCTGCACATCAAATTCGTGGACGAACGCCCTTCTCCCCCCAAGGAGATCAACTTCTACTTCGAGGGGGGCATCGCCACCTTCGTCCGCTACCTGAACAAGACCCGCAAGCCCCTCCACGATCCGGTCTACGTGGAGAAAGAGGTCAACGACATCCTGGTGGAGGCGGCCATCCAGTACACCGCGGAGTACGTGGAATCGGTGTACGCGTTCGCCAACACCATCAACACCCCCGACGGCGGCACCCACCTGACGGGATTGCGTTCCGCGATTACCCGCACCCTCAACGATTACGCGCGCAAACACGGCCTGCTCAAGGACGATGAACCCAACTTCACCGGTGAGGACACGCGTGAAGGGCTCACGGCCATCGTCAGCGTCAAACTCCCCGACCCCCAGTTCGAATCCCAGACCAAGGTGAAGCTCCTCAACGCGGAGGTGCGCAACATCGTGGAGTCGGTGGTGAGTGAGACGTTCGGCGAGTGGCTGGAAACCCACCCCCGGGAGGCCAAACAGATCATCGAGAAGTGCAAGACCTCCTACCGGGCCCGACTGGCCGCGCGCAAGGCCCGGGACCTGGTCATCCGCAAGAGCGCCCTGGAATCCATGACCCTGCCCGGCAAACTGGCCGACTGCTCCGAACGGGATCCGGAGAAGACCGAACTGTTCATCGTCGAGGGGGACAGCGCAGGCGGTTCCGCCAAGCAAGGGCGCGACCGGCGTTTTCAGGCCATCCTGCCCCTACGGGGGAAGATCCTCAACGTGGAGAAGGCCCGCCTGGACAAGGCGCTGAGCAACAAGGAAATCCAGGCCCTCATTACCGCGCTGGGCACGGGCATCGGCGACGACTTCGACATCAGCAAGTTGCGCTACAACCGCATCATCATCATGAGCGTGGACCACGCGGAGCCCACTTTTGTGCGGGATCGCCGGGGGAACATCCGCTTCGTGCGCGTGGGCGAGTTCATAGACGATGTGCTGGAGAACACACAGGACCTGGATGGACACGAGGTGCTCTGCTTCGACCTGGAAACGGGGAACGTGCGCTTCAAGCCCATCCGCAAGGTGATTCGCCACCCCATCTCCGAACCCCTGTACGAGATCTCCACCGCGTACGGGCGTCGCATTCGGGTGACCGCGTCCCACAGCGTGTTCGTTTACGAGGACGGGGCGGTGCGCCTGAAGCGGGGCGATGAGGTACGGCCCGGGGACCTGCTGGTGGCTCCCCGGCATGTGCCCCTCTCGGGCGGGGCACATGTTCGCCGCCTGGACTTGCTGGCGGAATTCCTGGCGCGCCCGGAGAGTGGGGATGTGGAGATCTACGTGCGGGGTTCCGCCCTGGAGGCGCTCCTCAAGGAGCGCATCCGCCGGGAACACGCGGACAATCCGCAACTCGTGGAGCAGCGGGTGCACATTCCCAAGGCCCTTCGTCGTACCCTGGCCGAGCGGCGTCGCGCGCTGGGAATCTCCCAGCGCGAAGTGCTGGAAGGTGTGGGCATCAAGCAGCCGGTGACCTTCTACGGCTGGGAAAAGGGTACATCACGGCCCACGGTAACCCACTTCCGCCGCTACGTCACCCTGCTGGGCCTGGATCCCGACGACCTGCTGGGGCAGGTCGAGGTCGTAGATTCGGCCCTCGACCGGGTGTGGAACACCGCGTACCGCAACTCGGGACACAATCGGGTCAAGGATTACATGGCCCTGAACGAGATGCGTGAGGACCCGGAGACGGCGTTGAGCATCCTGGGCGACGCGGAGGTGGAGTTGACGCCGCAGCATTACGCGGCACACGGAGTGCCCCGCTTCCTGCCCGTGGACGAGCGGCTGATGTTCGTCCTGGGCTTCTTCCTCGCCGACGGGTCCATCTCGCAGCGAAACGGCGTGCGCTTTGCCATAGGACGCAACAACGAGCACATCCTCCGTGAACTGACGGACGCGCTTCGCTCCCTTTTCCGTGTGGAGCCTCGTTACTACCCCGGTCGTGACGGGCGGGCCGGTGAGGTCAAAGTGGTCAACGCGGTCGTCGCCGCGGTCTTCCGGCACATCTTCGGCTTCGACGGGGCTCGGGCGCACACCAAGCGCGTGCCGGACATCGTGTTCAACGTGAGCCCGGAGTTGCAACTGGCCTTCCTGCGGGGCTACTTCCTGGGGGACGGCACGGTCAGCGCCACGGGCATCCACGTGACCACGGTGTCGGAAACCCTGGCGGGCCAACTGCTCTACCTGCTGGCCGCGCACCACGTGCTCGCCTCGCACAGCGTGCGCGAGCCCGCCGCGGAGCATGTGGGGCACGTGCGCGGGAAGCCCGTCATCACCCGGCACCCCGTCCACACCATCACCGTCCAGGCTAAAGACGACCTGCGGCGCCTCCGCCGTGTGTGGCAGGACCACCCCCGGGCCGGTCGCCTCGAGGCCAAACTGGCGCGGGAGAGGACGCATCGGGGGCCGCGGGCGTTCGTCGAAATCGGCGGCGACCTGGTGGGCTTACCCGTGCGCACCGTGCGGCAGGTCGAGCCCACGAACTCGATGGTCTACGACTTTTCCGTGGACACGGACGAGAACTTCATCTGTGGGTTGGGCGGCCTGGCGGCGCATAACACCGATGCCGACGTGGACGGAGCCCACATCCGCACGCTGTTGCTGACCTTCTTCTTCCGCTACATGCCCCAACTCATCGAGGAAGGGCACCTGTACATCGCGCAGCCGCCCCTCTACCTCATCAAGGCGGGGAAGCAGCACTTCTACGCCTACTCCGAGGAGGAGAAGGAGAAAATCCTCAAGCGGCTGGACGGCAGCAAGGTGACCATTCAGCGGTACAAGGGTCTGGGTGAGATGAACCCGGAGCAACTCTGGGAGACGACCATGAACCCGGACAACCGCATTCTCCTCCAGGTGACGGTGAACGACGCGGCCGAGGCAGATCGCACCTTCGGCATGTTGATGGGGGACCAGGTACCGCCTCGCCGGCGCTTCATCCTGACGCACGCCAAGGCGGTGCGGAACCTGGATGTGTGACCCCCATCACTCGTCCCCGACCACCCGGAAGTGACGGCGAGGCGCTCCACCCTCCTCCTCGCCGTACACCGGCGGCAGGTACATCCCCTGCCACATGGTGTGGGACATGCCGGGCATCACCGGTGGCGTGGCCACGATG
>WGAA01000020.1 GCA_015489285.1 Anaerolineae bacterium
ACCCGGGACAGATCCCGCCCAACCCCGTCACCCCGCAACCCACCCCCAAGGCCGCTCATCTCCCCATTGCCTCCCGGGTGAACATCCTCCTCGTGGGCATCGACAAGCGCCCGCAGGAACAGGGGCCGCCCCGCACGGACACCATCATCCTCCTCTCCGTGGACATGAAGCACGGGGACACGGCCATGATCTCCATTCCCCGGGACCTGTGGGTGGAGATTGCGCCCTACCACATTCACGCCAAAATCAACCAGGCCTATGCCATAGGGACGTTGCGGAAATACCCGGGGGGCGGCATGGCCCTCCTCAAGAACACCGTCGCCCAACTCACCGGATATCCCGTCCACTACTACGCGATGGTGGACTTCAACGGCTTTCGGAAGCTCATCGACCTCATCGGGGGCATCGAAGTCTGCGTCCCCAAGACCATCCACGACGAGCAGTTTCCCACGGACAATTACGGCGTGGAGACGCTGCACATCGAGGCCGGCTGTCAGCACATGGACGGGGAACTGGCCCTCAAGTACGCGCGCACCCGCCATGCGGATAGTGACTACGGCCGCGCCCGCCGACAACAACAAGTCATCCTGGCCGCTCGTGACAAAATCCTGCAAGCCCGGATGCTGCCCACCCTCCTCATGCGGGCGCCGCAAATCCTGCGCAACCTCTCCGGGTCCCTGGAGACGGATATCCCCATCGACCGCCTGGTGACGCTGGCCCGCATCGCCTCCAAGATCTCTCCCGACCAGATCCGGCGGGAAGTCATCGACAACCGCTACGGCGAGGAGACGTACGCGGCCAACGGCGCCTGGATCCTCAAACCCGACATGGAGAAATTGCGCCCCCTCTTCGACAGCATGTTGGCCCCTCAGACGCCCACGGATGAGGTCAAAGCCCTGCGCAAGCTGATGAAACAGCGCCCCGCTCCCGACCTTTCCGTCCGCGCGGAGGACGCGGCCATCGTCGTCCTCGACGGGTCGGGGCGGCCGGATAGCGCCGTCCGGGTGGCCCAATGGCTCCTGAAGCAGGGATTCCGCGTCACCCGCGTGGGGCTCATCCCCTCCCACACCTACGCGCACACCCTCCTCCTGGTGCGCACACAGCGCCCGGCCACCCAAAAACGTCTCCTCTCCCTCCTGCGCGTTCGACCGGAAAACGTCCTCACAGGAAAGGCGTTTCTGGGGGACGCGGACATGGAGATCATCATCGGTCGGGATATGTCCCTGCCCCGGTGAGCCCGAGGATGGGGCAGATGAAGGAACGCGTGCGCTGGGAACGAGCATTGCGTGGACAGAGCGTCGACCGTCCCCCTGTGACGTTGTGGCAACACCGGCCGGGGGACGAGGATAGGGCGACGGCCCTGGCCGCGGCCGCGCTTCACTTCCAGCACTTATACCACTGGGATGCCCTCATCCTGCCCGCTCGGGCCCCCGGGACGATGGACGTGGAGGAGGCCGTCCGGGCCGTAAGCCTGGTCCGCCGGGGCATCGGCCCCGCCCTTCCCCTCATCCAGGTCCTCCACGGCCTCCGGACTCAAGGCGACGCCCCGTCGCGGCAGGACCTCCCCCGTGCCGTCGAGGCGATCCGCCACCGGGTGGAAGCCCTGTTCCGGGCGGGGATCGACGGCATCCTCTACGTGCTCGAAGGGGCGGACGAGGCGTCCCTCCGGGAGGCCCACAGGGAGATACTGGATGCGGCCCACGCCCGTGGGTACGTGCTCCTCCACGTGCACGGCCCACTACGCGATCCCGCATGGGTCGAAACCCTCCCCGTCCACGCGGTGGGATGGCATGGGGCACCGGACGGGGGCGAGGGGCTTACCCTCCCGCGGATGGGCGGGATTTCCCCCCAACGCCTGGCGACGGCTTCCCCCGCGGAGATCGTGCAAACGATCCAACAGGCCATGCGCCGATACGGTCGGGCCCTTATCGTCACCGCGTCCTGCGCGGTCCCTGTGGACGTGCCCGCGGTGAACCTTCGGGCCTTGCGAGCTGCTGTAGAACTGTAAGGAGGATATGGGTGGTGGAGAGAGTCGCGGATCGAGAGCGCAGTCCGATACATACCCCGGGTCAGGCCTGGCGTATTGGGATCGGGGTGCTATTGCTGGCCCTGGCCCTGTACCTCTGGACGTTGGATTCGGGCATTGCGGCCTATGAGCTGGTCGGGGGGGATTTGATTACCCACCAGTACGCGCAGGTTCAGGCGCGCTTCAGCAACGCGCCCGGCTATCCTCTGTACACGATGGGGGGATGGCTGTGGTTCCACGGCTTGCGCCCCCTTCTCGGTCGGGTGGCCAATCCGGTGCAGATCCTCTCCCTGTATTCCACCTTCTGGGCGCTGATTGCCCTGGCCCTCCTCTACACCCTGATGCTCCGGGTGACCCGACGGAACGCGATCATCAGCGCCCTGTTGACCCTGGCATACGCGGTGACCTACTTCTTCTGGTATTACGCGGTGACGACGGAGCAGTACGCGTCGGCCGTGGCCCATACCCTGGCCATCGTCCTGGTCGCCTTCGCCTGGGAACGAGCGGTCGAGGAAGGGGATGAGAAACGGGCGGACCGGCTCCTCTTGCTCCTCGCCTTCCTCCTGGGGTTGGGGCTGGCCCACATGGTCACCGTGCTGGTCATCGGTCCCCCCGTCGTCTGGTTCGTGTGGCGGACGGATCCCCGGGTGTGGAAACGCTGGCGCCTCCTCCTCAAGGCGGCCCTCCTCGCCGCGCTCCCCCTGCTTGCCTACACCTACGTGTACATCCGCGGGGCCCAGCACCCCGAATGGCGGGGGGAGGGCTCCTGGCCGAACACCCTGTCCTGGTTTCTCTACTTCCTTAGCACGCCCCAGGGACGGGGGGAGTTGACGTGGAGCCTGGGGGGCTTCACGGACCTCTTTCCCTCCCTCATCTGGCGGGAACTCACCTGGCCCGTCCTCATCCTCGGGCTGGTGGGCATCCGCTGGTTGGGGAAACGCCGCGCCATCCTCTTCTACAGCACCCTTCTCCTCTACTTCATCCTCTGTTACATCGACCGATACGGCAATTGGTTCCAGGTCATCATGCCCGCGTACCCCCTGATCTTCCTGGGGTTGGCCGCGCTGGCCCAAGGGGTGTGGGATGCCGTGGAGGCGTATCCCCGTTCTGCCGCGCAGACCGCACGCGGGGTTTTGGCCCTGGCCCTCTTCCTCCTCGTCGTGAACCGCTTCGTGGTGAACTACGCCCGGGCGGACCAGAGTCATCGGCCCATAGATACGGGGTTGGACCCGGGTTGGCGGTTGTTGGCCGATGAGCCGGCTCCCCACGCGGCCATCTTCGGCGTGGTGGAGGAGAAGCTGGCCCTGGATTATATCACCGTGATCTGGGGGTACCGGCCGGATGTGCGCGCGGTGGGCCTGGAGGAGGCGAAACGGATCCTCGAGGAGGATAGCCGACCTCTGTACGTGAGCACGCAGGCCGCTCCCCTGTTCTTCGAGGAGATGAAGACGCCCGTCCGGGTCGCGTCCGCGGGCCTGTACCTCCTGCGGGTGGGAAGACGCCTCCCGCCGCTCTACGCGCCCCCCGAAAGCGCCCATCCCCTGGACATCTACTTCGGCAACCAGGTCCGACTCGTCGGCTACGAGCTCCACCGGCCCCCGAAGGACATCCCCGTGCGGCTGCCCTGGCGGTTGACCCTGTACTGGCAGGCTCTGAAGCGCCAGCAGGTGGACTGGTCCGTGTCGGTACGTCCCACGCGTAAGGGGGAGTTCATCTACGTGGATGGAAGCCTGGTCCAGAGCGACCACGCCCACCCGGCCCACGGGTATCGTCCCACCAGCTCCTGGCAGCCCCTGGAGGTCGTGCGGGACGATTACCCCATTCCCGCGGATCCCCGACTTCGTTTCGACGGCATCACCGTCGTCCTCTACAGGTCCCTGGGCGACGGGCGTTTCGAGAACCTGGGTATCGGGACCTTCCCGGTGAATCCGCCGCCGGAGGAGAAGCGCCCCTAGGCCGCGGAAGGGGTGGCGTGGGGGCAACGGTCAGGGAAGCAACGCGTCCAACTTGTCGACGAACGCGTTGAGGCGGTCGAGCCACCCCGCGGGACGGGGTGTCCGAGGAAGGTCACGGCCGGTCCGCCGACGGTTCTTTTTTGCCGAAGATGTTGTGTTTGTGATAGGATTCTCCACAGGAATGTTATGCCGCCTGAGGAGGTAACTGGCCCACGCTGCTTGCCGTTTAGGTACACTGATCATCATCGTATTCAGGTGAACCAGTAAACCCCACGTTTTCACACCGTGCCGTTCCAGCAGACGTTTGACATCATTGGCGCTGACACCGTCCAGAAGATCCCAGCGGATGAGAAAGGTGTACCCGGGTCCGTAATGGGTTCGGTAGTACAGGCCCTGAAGGATCCCCCAAAGGGGGGTGATGAGGTCGAAACTGCCCAGGATGTTCAACCCCTTGCCGATGGCGTTGTAGAGCGAGAACATAGCACCCTCCTTCCCTGTTCGGGGACACCGTGACAACGTGAGACGTTGTGTTGGACTCTTGAGAACCGGGAAGTCCGGGAAGGGTTCGAGAGTCCGGCCGGGTCGCCCGTCGGACGATGTGGTCCGACGGGGGCGTGATCTGGCAGCCTGAAATAGAACGCGTGATCTATTTTAGCTCCTATCGCCGATGGGGGCAAATGGGTGTTGCCCGCATGAGGAGCCCGGTCATGGTCGGTGGGTGTACTTGCGAGCGGTGTTTTTGGGTGGGATTCATCGTGGCGTTGATCATGGGGTTCAGCGCGCAACGCGCGGTTCGGGAGTGGCGAAGGGCCACATCGCCCACCCGACCGCAACTGGTGATGCTGCACACGACCCGTTCTCCCCTCCAGGTCTTCTTCGATGCGGTCCTTGGGTGTTTCTTCTTCATCTTCTGGACCGGGGTGGCGCTTCTGGGGTTGGCTATTTTCATCCACTACGTGATGTAAATGGGGTAACGAGTGACGAGTAACGAGTAATCGGATGGTGTGGGAAGACAACGATTAACGATTGACGATTAACGATTAAAAGGATTGGCGTGAAGACGGCGTTGTCCCTGCAGCGCCAACGTTCATAACAAGTAACGGAGTAACGAGTAATCGGATGGCGTGAAGACGAGGTTGTCCCTACAAAGCCAACTTCTCTTTGAGTTACGTATTACGCATCACGCATTACATCGTCAGGCCACGTTGCACCTGCAGCGCCGACCTTCTCACCGCCGCCTGACGCATGACGTGTGACGCATGACGACCGACGACCGACCAATGACGAACGAAAGGAAGGCGTGGAAACAAGGTCGACCTTACGGCGCCAACCCTCACCCCCAAATCACGCATTACGAATCACGCATTACGTCATCAGGCTAAGTCGCGCCTGCTGTGCCGACGTTCTCACCAGCGCCTGACGCATTGACGCATGACGAATGACGTTACGCATCACGCATCACGTCATCAAGGCAAGATGCACCTGCAGAGCCGACTTTCTCACCGGCCCCTGACGCCTGACGTGTGACGAATCAGGACATCCCAGACTTCCGAAGCCTCGCGGACTTCGGAAGTCTGGGCCAGGGACAGGACTTATTCCATGCCCGGCACGTCTTTGAGTTTGGGATACCGCGCGGCCCGGACTTCGTCCAGTCGGCGCACGGGCGCCTCGTGCGGGGCCGTCTTCAGAAGTTCCGGTTGGGTCCGGGCTTCCTCCGCTATCCGCTCCAGCGCCTCCGCGAAGGCATCCAGCGTCTGCTTGCTCTCCGTCTCCGTCGGCTCGATCATGAGGGCCTCGGGGACGATGAGGGGGAAGTACATGGTCGGGGGATGGAAGCCGTAGTCGATGAGACGCTTGGCGATGTCCAGGGCCCGTACATCCTCCGCGCCCTCGATTTTGCCCTGGGCCACGAACTCGTGCATGCAGGTGCGGAATCCGTAGGGCACGGGGTAGGTCTTCTTCACCAGGGCCTGGAGGTAGTTGGCGTTGAGCACCGCGTTCTCCGCGACCTCCCGTAACCCCTGGGCCCCCAACATGCGGATGTAGGTGTAGGCCTTGACCATGACACCGAAGTTCCCCCAGAAGGCTTTGACCCGCCCAATGGAGTGTTCCGGCATCTTCCAGATGTAGTGGACGTGATCGTCATGCTCCTCCACGTCCACGATGGGACCGGGCAGGTAGGGGGCCAGCTCTTCGGTGCAGACGACGGGACCGGAGCCGGGGCCGCCCCCGCCGTGGGGGGTGCTGAAGGTCTTGTGCAGGTTGATGTGCATGACGTCGAACCCCAGGTCCGCGGGTTTGGTGATGCCCAGGAGCGCGTTGAGGTTGGCTCCGTCCCCGTACATGAGCCCTCCGGCCTCGTGAACCAGGTGGGTGAGTTCGAGGAGGTGTTCGTCGAAGAGGCCCAGGGTGTTGGGGTTGGTGAGCATGAAGCCCAGGACGGTATCGTCCAGGTGCTTCTTCAACTCGTTCAGGTCCACGTTGCCCCGCTTGTCACTGGGGATTTCCACGACCTGAAGCCCGCTCATGGTGGTCGTTGCCGGGTTGGTGCCGTGAGCGCTGTCGGGGACGAGGACTTTGGTGCGGTGGGGTTCTCCCCGTCCTTCGTGGATGAGTTTGCGCATCATGAGGACGCCTGTGAGCTCCCCGTGGGCTCCGGCCGCGGGCTGGAGGGTGGTCGCGGCGAAGCCGGTGATCTCGGCCAGGTAGGTCTGGAGTTCGTACATGAGCTGCATGGCCCCCTGGACGGTGGCAGGATCTTGCAGGGGGTGGATCTTGGTGAATCCCGGCAGGCGGGCCGCGACTTCGTTGACTTTAGGGTTGTACTTCATGGTGCAGGATCCCAGGGGGTAGAACCCCAGGTCCACGCCGAAGTTCTTCTGGGAGAGGCGCACGAAGTGGCGCACCAGGTCGACTTCCGCCACCTCGGGCAGGAGCAAGCGGTCCCGAAGGAACTCCTCGGGGATGTCGCTTTCGGGCACGTCGAGCTCCGGTAAGGTATATCCCCGTCGTCCCGGGGATGAGATTTCGTAAATCGTCGGTTCGGGTCCTCGCATTAGGAACCTCCTGGTACTCGATATTGTCCCGGACGTCCTCTTCAGCCGTCTTGCCCCCAACGTAGCTCAGGGGGTTCGGCCCCGATGGGAAAAGCTGCCGGGGTAACCGTAGGGGCCCGTCTTACCCCACGTAAAAGCGCACGGTGCTGTCGAGGGCGCCGTTGGCGATCTCTTTGAACGCGTCCACAAGGGCGTCGATCTCCTCCCGGTCGTTCATCTCGGTGACGCAGAGGAGCATGGCGTTTTCCAGCTGGGGGTAGTCCCGGGAGAGGTCGTATCCCCCCAGGATGCCCCATTCGTCCAGCAGGTAGTCGTTGATCTCCTGAACGGGTGCCGGGGTGCGCACGACGAATTCCTTGAAGAAGGGCCAGGTGCTCAGGAGGTCGAAGCCGTCGATTTCGGCGATGCGTTGGGCCGCGTAATGGGCCTTGTGGTAGGAGAGCTCCGCGACGCGGCGGAGGCCGCTCTTGCCCATAGCGGCCAGGTAGACGGCCGCAGCAATGGCCACCAGGGCCTCATTGGTGCAGATGTTCGAGGTCGCCTTCTCCCGTCGGATGTGTTGTTCTCGCGTGCTCAGGGTGATGACGTACCCCCGCTTTCCCTCCGCGTCCACCGTCTCTCCCACAAGGCGGCCGCTGCTCTTGCGCACGTATTCCTTCTTGAAGGCAAAGATGCCCAGGTAAGGTCCGCCGAATTGGGGCAGACTGCCCAGGCTTTGCCCCTCTCCCACCACGATATCCGCATCGTACCGCCCCGGGGCAACCATGAAGCCCAGGGAGATGGGGTCGACGACGACGATGAAGAGGGCCTTGTGCGCGTGGGCCGCGTCGGCGAGGGCTTTCATCTCCTTGGGGGAGAACATCCGTCCCAGGAAATCGGGGTTCTGCACGACAATGCAACACGTTTCTTCGTCGATGAGGTCGGCCAGGGCCTTCAAGTCGTGCAGGGGGGCATCCTCCCCCACGATGTTCAGCCCCATCCCTTGGGTGTAGGTGTGGACGGTTTCCCGGTACATGGGGTGCACGGTGGGGGAGAGGACGACGCGCTTGCGTCTGCGCCGGTGCACGTTGAGGGCCATGATGACGGCTTCTGCCGTGGCCGTTGCGCCGTCGTAATGGCTGCTGTTGGCCACATCCATCTCTGTGAGCGCGCAGATCATGCTCTGGTACTCGAACAGGGCTTGCAGGACGCCCTGGGAGACTTCGGGTTGATAGGGGGTATAGGCGGTGTAGAATTCGGAACGGGAGATGACCATGTCCACGACGCTGGGGACGAAATGGTGGTACGATCCGGCCCCCAGGAAGCAGGCCACATGGTCCAGATCCGCGTTGGCCTCGGCCATATCCCTCAGTTCGGCCAGGATCTCCGCCTCGGACAAGGGGCGGGGAAGGTCCAGCGGAGGGAAGCGATGGGCCTCGGGCACGTCGTGGAACAGGTCTTCCACCTTGTCCACCCCGATGACGCGCAACATGGCCGCGCGCTCATCGTCCGTGTTCGGGATGTATGTCATAGCCCACTCTCCTTCGATATGGGTCACAGGGTTGGATTTGGGATATCAGTGCTCTTCTTCCTCGACCACCTTCTTGTAGGCTTCCACGTCGAGGAGTTCGTCGTACTCGGCCGGGTTGCTCATCTTGATCTTGAAGAACCAGGCTTTGCCGTAGGGGTCTTCGTTTACCCATTCGGGGTTGTCGGGCAATTCCTCGTTGATTTCCACGATTTCCCCGCTCAAGGGGGCATAGACGTCTTCCGCGGCCTTGACCGATTCGACGACGGCCACGGGATCACCTTTGCTCACCTGCGTTCCTACCTCGGGCAGTTCCACGTAGACGACGTCGGAGAGGGCGTGTTGCGCGTAATCAGAAATGCCCACAATAGCAATGTCCCCCTCCACTTTGGCCCACTCGTGCGTGGGGGCATAGCGCCGGTCGTCGAGGAAAATGTAGTCGCTCATCGGTGTTGCCTCCTTTCTCGGTGTTGAATATGGGATATGCGGATCATTGTTTCCGTCGGTAGACGGGGACGTAGAAGGGCGTTTTGACGATGACGGCCTTCTTGGGTTTGCCGTGGATGAGGACCTCCACCTCCGTGCCCACGGCGCTGTGTTCCGCCGGGACGTAGGCGAGGGCCAAGAATTTGTTGAGGGTGGGGGATTTCATCCCTGTGGTCACGTGACCTCGCGGTTCGCCCCCGATGAGGACGGGGTATCCCTGCCGGGGGACGCCTTTGTCCACCATTTCCAGGCCCACGAGTTTCTGTTCCGGCCCTTCGAGGCGGACCTTCAGGAGGGCATCCCGGCCCACGAAGGGCCCTTTGCCCGTTTTGACGAAGTAGCCCAGCCGGGCGCTGATGGGGTCGATGCGCGCGTGGATCTCGTGACCGTACAGGGGGAAGCAGGCTTCGAAGCGAAGGGAGTCGCGCGCGGCCAGACCACAGGGGATGAGCCCGTCGTCACGTCCGGCCTCCAGGATGGCATCCCACATGTGTTCGGCTTGATCCGCGCTGAAGAAGAGCTCGAACCCGTCCTCCCCGGTGTAGCCGGTGCGCCCGAGGAGGGTGAAGACGCCCGCGACCTGGCCGGAGGCGCTGGTGAAGCGGGGCACACGGGAGAGGTCGATGTCGGTGATCTTTTGTAGGATGGCTTCGGCTTTGGGGCCCTGGACGGCCAGCATGTAGGTCTCGTCGGAGACGTCCGCGATCTGGACGTTGTAGCCTGTGGCCTGCTGGGTCATCCAGCGGAAGTCCTTTCGCCGGTTGGCCGCGTTGACGACGACCATGTAAGCCTGGTCCCGCCGGTAGACGAAGACGTCGTCGACCACGGTGCCGTCCCCGTAGCACATGAGGGAGTAGTGGGCATCATCGGGGGCCAGGGTGCTGATGTCCCAGGTCATGATGTGCTGCAGGAAGGGGAGGGCATCGGGGCCGTGGACCATGATCTGGCCCATGTGGTCGATGTCGAAGATGCCGGCCGCGTTGCGGACCGCGTGGTGCTCGGCGATGGGGCCCGTGGGGTACTGAACGGGGAGAAGCCATCCCGCGAATTCGATCATGCGGGCACCCAGCGCGAGGTGCTTTTCGTACAGTTGTGTCTTATTCATGATAGAGCTCCTTCAAAAGGGTTGAGAACGTTGTACCGGAAGAGAAGAAAAAAGGGCGGAAAGGCGTGCCTCGCGCCCTCCGCCCTCTGTCCGCTCACCTGAGAGATGCACCGCGTGTCGCGGCTTGCCCCTTCGGTGCGGCCTTTCGCCGACTCTCCAGAGTGCCGTCCCGATGTGATCCTTTTGCCTGCGAGATTCACCCGGCAACCGGCGCCGGTTGCCGGGCTTGCCCCTTCGGCGCCCATGATGGGTCTCTCTCACATCGTTCATCCGGCCGGGGGACGTTGCCCCCGTACAAGGTTCGATTGTAGGACGAGGTCACGCGGGGGCAAACTCCGCCCGGGGAGCTACGCTCTCCGCGTGGACTTCGTCTTCAATGGGTATGTGAAGCCATCCCACCTCCTCTACGTAAAGATCGCACGTCAGGCGGTGGATGCCGGGCGCAAGGGATGCTCCCTTCACATCGACAACAAGGGTATCGTTGACGTGGAAAAGAACCGATCGGCGGCCGTCTAACTCTTTGGCCGAATATTGTCCCCCTTCCAAGAGGAGGGAGATGGAGGTCATCGGAATGTTCTCCCCATCTACGGTCAGGTTGCCGAATTTGCGCAGCGTGGCCGGTGCAAGACGGTTCTTCAGTTGGAAACGAAATCCTGTGGGGGTGTTTTGCAGGCTGTTTTTCACGTAAAGTTTCCGCAGCAGCGTCGCTGGGACTCCCATCAGTGTATCCTCCTCCGTTCTCTAGCTGTAAGCATGGCCAGGAATGCGCCGTTGCATTCCTTCTTCTCCCCTTGCCGTTCCCCAGTATACTCGGATG
>WGAA01000021.1 GCA_015489285.1 Anaerolineae bacterium
ATGCGCATAGCCATGTCTTCGGCCTCGCTCACGGGAATGAGCGCGTCGGCCTGGCCTGCAATGACGAGGGTGGGGACGGTGATGGTTTCCAGGGTAGGACGGCTGTCGGGGCGTTCGGCCATGGCTTTGAGGGCCGCAATGACCCCTTCTACTGTGGCCCCTTCCATGATGTGTCGCAGTTTGCGGAGCACGTGGGGTTTGCCCTTCAAGGTGGCCGGAGCGACGAGCTTAGGGATCATGCCCTCGATGAGGGGGGTGAGCCTTTCCCGGCGTACTTGTTCGATGAGGCGATATCGGTTCTGCCGCCCCTCCTCGCTGTCCGGGGCGGCGCGGGTGTTCATGAGGATGAGGGCCTGCACCCGTTGGGGGTGGCGACGCCAGAAGGCAAAGGCGATGTAGCCCCCCATACTGAGCCCCCCGAGAACGGTCTTCTCGATGCCCAGCTCGTCCAGGATGGCCGCGATGTCGTCCGCGTAGGTGTCCATCGTGACTTCATCGGTGCCCAACGCGCTCTTGCAAAATCCCCGCAGGTCGGGGGTGATGACCCGATAGTGGTGGCTCAGGGCGCGGAATTGGGTGTCGTAAATGCGGTGACTGAGGGGGAAGCCGTGGATCAGGGTGAGGGCCGGGCCTTGGCCTCGCACTGCGACGTAGAGGGGAACACCGTTTACGTACACGCGCATGGAGTACCTCCTTTCGGTGGGCCACAGGTGGGCTTTTGCGATGTTCCGGGTGCGGGATGGATGTGTCGTTCGGCTTGCCGTGCCCCCTGTGTCATCCCTTCATCCAGGGCGTTGTTCTTCATTCGTGCCCGCGAGGACGATACCTTGCCTTCTCCACGTGAGCCTGTGGGGGATGCCCCCGTTTGTCATTATATCTGCTATGACCGCCGCGTCAACTCCGCCTGGGTATCGGACTTCTCGGGAGCCGGTGTTCCTTATGTGGATAAACGTCTTCCGGCCTTTGTGTGTTTGTGGGGAGCATGTTACAATGCCCCCGTCATCCCTCTGTCCACGGGAGAAGGATTTTGAACGCGGAAGTGGTGACCATCGGAACAGAGCTCTTGTTGGGGGAGATCGTCGATACCAACGCGGTGCACATTGCCCGCCAGTTGCGCACCATCGGCCTCGATTTACATTACATGACGACCGTAGGGGACAATCTGGAACGCATCGCGCGGGTCATCGACATCGCTCTGAACCGGGTAGACGTGGTCATCACGTCCGGGGGGCTGGGGCCGACGGTGGATGACGTGACTCGCGAGGGCGTGGCGAAGGCGACGGGACGGCCGTTGGTGTTCTCCCCCGAGCTGCTCGAGCAAATCCGGGCCTTCTTCGACCGGATCGGACGGCAGATGTCCGAGAACAACCGACGGCAGGCGTACATCCCCGCGGGCGCCATCCCCGTTCCCAACCCGGTGGGAAGTGCCCCCGCGTTCATCGTGGAAACCGAGCGGGGGGTGGTCATCAGCCTGCCCGGCGTTCCCCGAGAGATGAAGTACCTCCTGGAGACGGCGGTATTGCCCTACCTGCGCGACCGTTTTCACCTGCAGGCGGTCATCAAGACGCGCCTCCTGCGCACCGTGGCCGCGGGGGAGAGCGCTATCGACGCGGCCATCGCGGATCTCATGGAGTTGACCAACCCCACGGTGGGGCTGGCAGCCCACCCCGGGCAGACGGACATCCGGATCACGGCGAAGGCGCCGTCCGAGGAGGAGGCGGATGCCCTCATCGCGCCGGTGGAAGCGGAGATCCGCAAGCGGTTGGGCGACGTGATTTACGGGGTCGATGAGGAACGGGTCGAGGATGTCGTTGCCCGGCTCCTGGGCGAACGGGGTTGGCAGGTGGGCATTGCCTGGGTCGGCCCGGATTGCCATGTGGTCGAGCGGTTGCGGGCGGCCGGGGTCGAGGCTCGCGTGTTCCCCGCGGTCCCCCCTTTCCCGGTGCGCACGGAGGAGGAGGCGCTGGAATGGGCGCGCCGGCTCCGGGAGTCCGGTGGCGTGGATGTGGCAGCCGTTATCGTCGCGGTGTCGGACGGGGATGAAGCGTACACGGTCATGGCAGTGGTTGCCCCCACGGGGGAGCGGAGTGCCCGGCTTACATACCGGGCGTTTGCGGAATATCGCAAACAATGGGTGGCCAACGTGGTCTTGGATTTGATACGCCGCTTGGCCATGTCACCCACATCCTGATGCGAGGAGGAAGGAGAACCATGCGTGTCGCCGTTATTGGTCTAGGCCCCATTGGTTCACTCATTGTCCAGTTGTTGCACCAACGCAAAGATATGACCTTGGTCGCGGGCATGGACATTGCCGCGGAGAAGGTCGGTAAGGATGTCGGCCGGGTGGCCGGGTTGAAGACCTCTTTGGGGGTCACTGTGGTGGATACCATGCGCGCGATCATCCAGGCGCGGCCGGACGTGGCCGTTTTGTGCACCACGTCCCACTTCCCCTGGCTGGCCGACCAGGCGTTGCCCCTTCTCGACAACGGGATTCACGTGGTCACCACGTGTGAGGAGGCGGTGTTCCCCTTCAACATGTATCCTGTAGTCTCCGAGGAAGTGGATCACGTGGCCCGCTCCAAGGATGTCGCTTTCCTGGGGATTGGGGTCAACCCGGGATTTGTCATGGACTACTGGCCGGTGACGGCCGCGGCCCTGTTGCCCCGGGTGGACAAACTCCACGTCACCCGTCGGGTCAACCTGACGGAACGACGATCCCGGTTGCAGGAGAAACTGGGGGCCGGCCTGACTCCCGAGGAGGCTCAGCAACGGTTGCAGGAGAAGAAGTTGGGCCACGTGGGGTTGAACGTCTCCGCTCAACTGATCGCCCATGCCCTGGGCTGGACCATCGAGAGCATGGACGAGCAGGTGGATATCCTGGTGGCCGACGCCCCCGTTCCCTGGTACAAAGGGGAATTGGAGCCGGGCCGGGTGAAGGGGTTACGCCAGGTGTTGACGGCCCAGGTGGGGGGAGAGGAGCGCATCCGCTTGACGTTGGAGATGGCCCTGGGGTTGGAGGAGCCCGGGGATACCACGGAGTTGGAGGGCCCCATCCCCTTGCAGGTGCGTTTGAGCCCCATCAGCGGGGATTGGGCGACCGCATCCATTGTGGTCAACGCGATCTCCAGCATTGTCCGGGCTCAGCCCGGGTTGCGCACGGTGCTCGACGTGCCCCCCGTTGTGGGACATGGCGCGGAGTCGTGAGTGATCGGGCCCGAGCCCCAAGGCCTCGGGCCCGATGCTTTTCCGGGGGCGGAAGATGCGAGGACAGAGGAGGCGCACGGGACTCTTTTTGCTCCTTGTGATCGGCGGCGCGCTTCTCGCCGCGTGCGCCATGATGGGGTCCCCCGCGCCTCCTTCTGCGCCGCCGGCGACCCCCACCTCGACTCCGGCCCTGGTCTTCGCCCCCCATCCCACCGCACGCACCCGTCTCATCTGGCCGACCGGCGTCTCCCGTTCTCCCACCCGGACCCCCACGGCGACGCCTCGAGCCCGCGTGCGCCGCATCGACCGCACGTTGAACATCCTCGTCCTGGGCGCGGACCGGCGTTCCAGTAAGGCCAAGATATGGCGCACCGATACCATCATGCTGGTCATGGTGGACGAGCGGACCCAGGAGGTGGCCGTCATCAGCATCCCGCGGGACACGTATGTCCACATTCCCGGTTACGGGTATCAGCGGATCAACGTGGTGGACTACTTCGGGGAAAGCGGGGTGGTGAAGGTAAAGGGCGGTGGGCCGGCGTTGCTGAAGGCCGTGTTCCGGGAGAACTTCGGCGTGCGGGTGGACCACTATGTGCGCATCGATTTGCCGGGCTTTGCCAAAGTGGTCGATGTCTTGGGTGGGGTGGATGTGGAAATCACTTGCCCCCACACGGTCCATTGGGGCGGCGAGACGTACCACTTCAAGAAGGGGAAGCAGCACCTTTCCGGGGCGGAGTTGATAATTTACGTACGGGCTCGGCGGGAATCCAACGACATCGACCGGGCCCGACGCCAGCAACGGGCCATCCTTGCCATGCGCGATCGGGCCCGGGAGCTGAACCTTCTCCCCCGCCTTCCCAGCCTGTACGCGACGTTGCGGGAGAGTGTCCAGACGGATTTGAGCCTGCCCGAGCTCCTGCGACTCGCCCGTTTGGCCATGAACATCCCCCCGGACCGGGTGCACGGAAAGGTCATCGGATACCCCCTCGTCCGGGGCACGGTCACCCAATACGGGGAGGCCGTGCTCGTGCCCGATTTACCCGCCATCCGCAAGGTCATGGAGCAGGCTTTCGAACAACCTCCACTGCTCGAAGCGACCGAGGAGGGGATTGCCTGTGAAAAGGAGTGACCCGTTGGCCCGGCTGCGCGCGCTGGGCCTCCCCCCACTGCTCTCGGTCCGACGGGTGGCCGTGGGCACCTTGAACCCGGTGAAGTTGGCCGCCACGCGTCGGGTCATCCACTACTATTGGCCGGAAGCGGAGGTAACGGCCGTCGATGTGCCTTCCGGTGTGTCCCCCCAGCCCTGGGGGATCGAGGAAACCATCGCCGGCGCCCGACACCGGGCCTGCCTCGCCCAGAAGCGTCTCGATGCCGACGTGGGGGTGGGTCTGGAGGGGGGAATCGAGGAGATCCCCCAGGTGGACGGGGTGTTCCTGACGGGATGGGCGGCGGTGTGCACCCGTGAAGGCCGCGTCTTCCTGGGATCCGGAGGACGGGTCCTCCTGCCGCCGAAGATGGTTCAGGCCCTGCGGGAGGGGAGGGAACTGGGGGAGGTGATGGACGCGTATTCGGGGTACCGGAACACGAAGCACACCACGGGAAGCGTGGGCATCCTGACGTTGGGGTTTGTGGACCGGGAATCCCAGTTTGCCGTCGCCCTGGCGTACGCGCTGGCTCCCCTATTCCTCCGCTCCTGGTACGAGGAGGCGCCTTCCGGTTGATGACAGGTGGGGGGAAAGGCGTTCCCTTCCTCTTGTGCCCTGAGAACATGTTCTGATCATCGGCCGTCTCCCGTGGGGAGAAATGCTAATCTGACTGCAGGACGGGATACCATGACCGTACCCATTGGAAAGACCGCCCGAAAGCGATACGCGCTCACTACCGACCGTTTGCCCCTGGACATCCGCGCCGCGCGCGAGATGGCCCAACGGCTGAACGAGGTGCGCCCGCCCGATAATCCCGCACACGCGGGGGAGATCGCGGCCCAGGCCCTGCTCGACACCGTGTTCGATTACGTAGTGCGCCTGTACGAACGCCAGGCGGCCCCCCAGGTGTGGGCCCAGGCCCTGGCCTGGCTGGAATCCCGTCTGGGGCGGGAGGAGACCCGGCGCCTGCTGGAAGCCCTGAACCGCGAGTTCGCTCCCGCGGACGGGCCCTTCCCCCCCGAGACCGGGCTGGAAATGCTCATCCTCATCTGGCTGGCGAACGAAAATCCGGCCCGAGCCCCGTACCGGGACCTGTTCGACGACACCCCGCTGCGGACCGAGACCGTGTATCAACGCGCCTTAGGCGAATTGCACGCCTTCTTCGACACCCAGCCTCCCTTCGGCCCCGAGCACCAGAATTTGCTCGATATGCTGCGGGCGCCCATTGCCGCGGCACCCGATTCCCTGGAGGGGCAACTGGAATACGTGCGCACCCACTGGGGGTATTTGCTGGGCGACCTGCTTCGGCGACTGCTCACCGTTCTGGATGTGATGAAGGAAGAGCGGAAGGGTGCGCCCCCCGGCGGGCGCGGGC